>CAKTZW010000042.1 GCA_934636065.1 uncultured Labedella sp. | reverse complement strand
AAGTAGAGCTGGCGCAGTCCCATGAGCGCGAACACGTTCGCGGTGAAGACGATGAACGGGCTCTGGGTGATGCCGAAGATCGCCGGGATCGAGTCGATCGCGAAGATGAAGTCCGTGGTGCCGATCGCGATGAAGACGATGAGCATCGGGGTGAAGTAGCGCTTGCCGTTGACCGTGGTGCGCAGCTTGCTGCCGTCGTACTCGTCGTGCACGCCGAGCTTGCGACGGAGGAAGAGGGTGAAGCGCGTCTCGCCGTCATCGGCGTCGTCGTTGTTGGCGAAGGCCTGGCGGTAGGCGGTGACGAGCAGGAAGAGCCCGAAGATGTAGAAGACGAACGAGAAGTTCGCGATGATCTGAGCGCCGAGCACGATGAAGATGCCGCGCAGCACGAGCGCGATCACGATGCCCACCATGAGCACCTCCTGCTGGTACTTCCGGGGTACCGAGAAGCGCGCCATGATGATGACGAAGACGAACAGGTTGTCGATCGACAGGCTGTACTCGGTGAGCCAGCCCGCGAGGAACTGACCCGCGAACTCCCCGCCGGCGAACGCCCACATGAGCCCGGCGAACGCCAGGGCGAGGCTCACGTAGAACACGACCCACAGGGTCGACTCCCGGAACGAGGGGATGTGCGGCCGCCTCACGACGTAGAGGAGGTCGAACAACAGGATGAGGCCGAGAGCGACGTACGAGCCGATCTCGAACACCAGGGGCAGTTCGGGGTGCACAGTGTGCCTTTCGTGAACGAGGAGTGCCGGGGTACGGCGGAGTCACGAAAGTCTCTCCCGCGCTCGAGTCGCGCTGCCACGACCGGGATCTCATCTTCGGGACCCGTACTGACGACCGTGGCGATTGAGGGATACTCCCCTTCGGCTGCTCAAGTGTACAGCCCAACCGCCCACCTCCCGTGAGGTGTCGCGTTCTGCTCCTCCGATGCGCCGGATGGGAACGAAAGGCGACACCTCACGGGTCGGGAGGGAGGGTTAGGCGCGCTCCGCCGCGACGATCCGCGCGAGATCCTCGCGTCGCTTCCGCTGAGCGGTCGGATCCGGCACCGGCAACGAGGCCAGCAGGCGGCGCGTGTAGCCGTCCGTCGGCGCCCCCAGGACCTCGTCGCCCGTGCCCTCCTCGATGAGCCGGCCGCGGTAGAGCACCGCGATCCGATCGGAGAGGATGTCGACGACGGCCAGGTCGTGGCTGATGAAGAGGGCCGCGAAGCGGAGCTCGGCCTGCAACTCCGCGAAGAGCTCGAGGACGCGTGCCTGGACGGAGACGTCGAGCGCACTCGTCGGCTCGTCCGCGATGAGGAGCTTCGGCTCGAGCGCGAGGGCCCGAGCGAGGCTCGCCCGCTGACGCTGCCCGCCCGACAGCTCGTGCGGGTACCTGTCGCCGTACGCCCGCGGCAGCTGCACGGCTTCGAGGAGCTCGTCGACCCGCGTGCGCGACGCTCGCGCGTCCAGGTCCGGCCGATGCACCGACAGCGGCTCCGCCACGGCCTCCGCGATGGACAGCAACGGGTTGAAGCTCGACGCCGGGTCCTGGAAGACGAAGCCGATGTCCTTCCGGACCGGCGCGAACCGGCGCTCCTTCACGCCGCGCATCTCGACGCCGAGGACCGAGAGCGAGCCCCCGGTCACGGCCGTCAGCCCGGCGATCGCGCGGCCGATCGTGGTCTTGCCGGAGCCCGACTCCCCCACGAGGCCGACGACCTCGCCCTCCCCGATCGTCAGGTCGACGCCGTCGACCGCGACGAAACCGGGGCGCCCGAAGCGACCGGGGTACTGGATCCGGAGGTCGCGTGCCGCCACCACCGGCGCCGCGTCCGTGGCCGCGGGTGCGCGCCGCTCCGCCGCCTCGAGCTTCTGCCCGATGCGCGGGACGGCGGCGAGCAGCCGCTTCGTATAGTCGGCCTGCGGAGCCGAGAACAGCGACTGCACGTCCGCCTCCTCCACGACCTCGCCCTGGTACATGACGGCGACGCGATCCGCGAGGTCCGCGACGACGCCCATGTTGTGGGTGATGAGGACGATCGAGGCGCCGAACTCGTCGCGGCAACGGCGCAGCAGGTCGAGGATCTCCGCCTGCACCGTCACGTCGAGCGCGGTCGTCGGCTCGTCGGCGACGATGAGGCCCGGGTCCAGCACGAGTGCCATCGCGATGACGACGCGCTGCTTCTGGCCGCCCGAGAACTGGTGCGGGAAGTAGTCGACCCGCGACTCGGGCTCGGGGATCCCCACGCGTCGGAGGATGTCGATCGCCTTCTCCCGGGCCGCCTTCCGGCCGAGGCGACGGTCGTGCGCCCGGAGGCCCTCGGCGATCTGCCACCCGACGGTGAAGACGGGGTTGAGCGCCGTGGACGGCTCCTGGAACACCATCGAGACGTCGGCGCCCCGGAGCCTCCGCAGTGTCGCGCCCGAGACGGACACCACGTCGTTCGCGCTGCCACCGTCCTTGCTGCGGAGGACGACGGCGCCGGAGGACGTCGCCGTGTCGGGCAGCAGGCCGAGGATCGTCTTGGCCGTCACGGTCTTGCCCGATCCGGATTCGCCGACGATCGCGAGGACCTCCCGCTCCCCCACGCGCAGACTCACGCGGTCGACGGCCTTGACCGCGCCGGCGTCCGTGGAGAACGACACGTCCAGATCGGAGATGGTGAGGACGTCGGTCATGGCCGGGGCTCCGTTCCGTCGATGATCGCGGGGTCGATGCTGCCGCCCGGGACGACCGAGGTCTCCGCGACCGCGCCGGCGGACGCGGCGACGGCACGGCGACCACGCAGCCGCGGGTCGGACAGGTCGTTGAGACTCTCGCCGACGAGGGTCATGCCGAGCACCGTCAGCACGATCGCGATGCCGGGCGGCACCGCCGTCCACCAGATGCCGCTCGACACGTCCGCGATCGCGCGGTTGAGGTCGAAGCCCCACTCCGCCGCGGCGGTCGGCTCGATGCCGAACCCGAGGAAGCCGAGGCCCGCGAGGGTCAGGATGGCCTCGGACGCGTTGAGCGTGAAGATGAGCGGAAGGGTCCGCGTCGCGTTCCGCAGGACGTGCCGGAACATGATGCGGCTGTTGCTCGCGCCGATGACCCGCGCCGACTCCACGAAGGCCTCCGCCTTGATGCGGACGGTCTCCGCCCGGATGACGCGGAAGTACTGCGGGATGAAGACGACGGTGATGGAGATGGCGGCGGCGAAGATCCCGCCCCAGAGGCTCGACTGACCGCCCGAGATCACGATCGACATGACGATCGCGAGCAGGAGGGACGGGAACGCGTAGATCGCGTCGCACACGACGACGAGGACACGGTCGAGCCACCCTCCGAAGTACCCGGACACGAGACCGAGCAGCACGCCGGCGACGATCGAGAGTACGACAGCGATGACGACGACGCCGAGAGCCGTCTGAGCTCCCCACACGACACGGGAGAAGACGTCGAAGCCGCTCACCGTTGTTCCCAGGATGTGGGCGGCGCTCGGCGGCTGCTGCGTGCCGAATGTCCCGCTCTCGTCGCGGATCTGGCTGAAGCCGTACGGGGCGAGGAGCGGGGCGAGAAACGCGCTCAGCACGAAGATCCCCGTGAGCACGAGTCCCGCGACGAGCATGACGCGCTGGATCCCGACGCTCTGACGCAGCTGCTTGAGCACGGGCAGACGCTCGGAGAGGCGCCGCCGGGGTGCGTGGATCGTGGTGGCCATGTCAGTACCTCACCCTCGGGTCGATGAGAGCCGCGACGACGTCGACGATGAAGTTCGTCACCGCGACGATGACGGCGAGGAGGACGACGATCCCCTGGACGGCGACGAAGTCGCGCGCCTGCAGGTACTCGGAGAGCTGGAAGCCCAGCCCCTTCCATTCGAACGTCGTCTCGGTCAGGACGGCTCCGCCGAGGAGCATCGCGACCTGGAGGCCGATGACCGTGATGATCGGGATGAGCGCCGGCCGGTACGCGTGCGTCCGGACGAGACGGAATTCGCTGACGCCGCGGGATCGCGCGGCGTCGACGTAGTCGGTGCCGAGCGTGCCGATCATGTTGGCGCGCACGAGCCGGAGGAAGATGCCGGCGGTGATCAGTCCGAGAGCGATCCCGGGAAGCACGGCGTGGGACAGCACGTCGCCGATGACCTCGGCGTTGCCCGTGCGGATGGCGTCCACGAGGTAGACGCCGGATCGGCCGTCCAGGAAGGCGAACTCGAGCTCCGTCGTCGTGGAGGCGCGTCCGGACACGGGGAGCCACTTGAGCGAGACGGCGAAGACGAGCTTGAGCAGCAGGCCGGCGAAGAAGACCGGCGTCGCGTAGAAGAGGATGGCGAGGATCCGCAACACGGCGTCCGAGGTCTTGTCGCGGAAGTACGCGGCGAGCATCCCGAGCGGGATGCCGACGAGGAACGCGACGATGAGCGCGTAGAACACGAGCTCGGCCGTCGCGGCGCCGTAGACGAAGAGGACCTCGACGACGGGCCGGTTGTCGGAGATGGTCGTTCCGAAGTTCCCCGTGAAGACCTGTCCGATGTACTCGAGGTACTGGACGATGAGCGGGCGGTCGTAGCCCGCCGCCGCGACGCGTTCCGCGAGCTGGTCGGCGGTCAGTCGCCCTCCGAGGGCGGCGGTGATCGGGTCGCCCGTGGTGCGCATGAGCAGGAAGACCAGGGTGACGAGGATGAAGATCGTCGGGAAGATGAGGAGGAAACGCACGAGCATGTAGCGCCAGAGACTGGAGCCGGTGCGTCGTGCTGTCGGGGACGGGGCCGCGGTCGCCGGCGTCGTCGCCGGGTCGTCGGTGCGGGCAGGGGCGTTCAGGGGGACCTCCGGAGTGGGAGCGGGGAAAAGCCGGGGTGACCTTCCTGAGGTCACCCCGGCACTGTCTGTCGTCCGGGCGTCGCGATGGGTCATCGGCCGCCCGAGGCGGATCAGCCCTTGGTGATCGGCGCGAACCGGAACTTGAAGGACGCGTCGAGCGTGACACCGCTGATGTCCGAGCCGACGACGGCGACCTGCGCACCCTGGAGGTACGGGATGGTCGACAGCTGCGCCGCGACCTTGTCCTGGATCTCCTCGATGAGGGCCGTGCGCTCCTCGGCGTCCGGCGTGGCGGCCTGCTGGAGGATCAGGTCGTTCACCTCGGGGTCCGCGTAGTGGTTGGCGAGGAAGTTCTCCGTGAGGAAGAACGGCGTCAGGTAGTTGTCGGCGTCCGAGTAGTCCGGGAACCAGCCGAGCTGGTACAGCGGGTACACGTCGGACGTGCGGTCCTTCGAGTACTGCACCCACTCCGTGGTCTGGAGGTTGACCGTGAACAGGCCGGACTCCTCGAGCTGCGACTTGATGGCCGCGTACTCGTCACCCGAGGTCGGGCCGTAGTGGTCGTTCGAGTACTGCAGGTTGAGCTCGACGGGGCCTTCGATGCCCGCGTCGGAGAGGCGCTTCTCGGCGGCCTCGACCGACGGTCCGCCCTCGCCGTCGCCGTAGAGCTCCTTGAGGGGCTCCGTGGCTCCGGTGAGTCCCTCGGGGACGAAGGAGTAGAGGGGCGTGTAGGTGCCCTTGTACGTGTCCTCGGAGAGAGCCGAACGGTCGATGAGGTCGGCGACGGCCTGACGGACCGCGAGGGCCTTGGCCTCGTCGGCCTCCGGCGTCTTCGCTCCGAAGGGCTGCGTGTCGAAGTTGAACACGATGTAGCGGATCTCGCCGCCGGGGCCGGTCTCGACGCTCACGTCGTCGTTGCCCTCGAGGTCCGCGATGTCCGTCGCGGAGAGGCTGCGGTGAGCGACGTCGATCTCGCCCTCCTGGATGGCGAGCTTGAGGTTCGACGAGTCGGCGAAGTACTGCAGCACGACCCGCTCGTTCTCCGGTGCGCCGAGGACGCCCTGGTAGTCGGGGTTCGCCGCGAAGGACACGAGGTTGTTGAAGTCGTAGCTCTCGATCGTGTACTGACCGGCGAACGCCTCGCCCTCGACGATGTCGTCGTCGCTCGTGAGCTCCGTGGCGGAGAAGACGTCCTCGTCGACGATGGGGCCGGCGGGGCTCGAGAGGATCTGGGGGAAGATCTGGTCGTTCTCGCTCTTGAGGTTGAAGACCGCCGTCAGCTCGTCCGGCGTCTCGACGCTGTCGAGGTTGTAGAGCAGCGAGGACGGGCCGTTCTCGTCCGCGATCGCGAGCTGGCGGTCGAACGTGAACTTCACGTCGGAGGACGTGAGCTCGTTGCCGTTCGCGAAGGTCAGGCCCTCCTTGAGGGTGACCGTGTACTGCGTCGGCGAGGTGAACTCCGCGGACTCCGCGATGTCGGGCTCGACCTCGGGGCTGTTGTACGGCGTGTTCATCAGGAAGGGGAACACCTGGTTCATGACGGCGAAGGAGCCGTTGTCGTAGGAGCCGGCCGGGTCGAGGACCGTGACCTTGTCCGTCGTGCCGACGGTGATGGCGCTCGAACCGCCGGAGCCGCCGTCATTCGACCCGCTGGCGCAACCGGCGAGGACGAGGGCGGCACCGGTGAACCCGGCGGTGATGGTGACGAAGCGCGCGCGACGCCTCAATGCGGATGACATCGATCCGTCATTCCTTCCTGGAGGGGGATGGCGTGAACGCGCGGCGAAGCCGCCGCGGACGCCGCTGTGATGTTCCAGTCCTAACACACATCGTTTACCCAGGTGCCCTTCCGGGGAGGCCGCCGGGCCGATTTAATCCGATCGCAACGAAGCCGCGCTCCGGCGCGTCGCCGCCGGAGAACCGGACGGACTCCCACCCGTCCACCCGCGACGACCCCTTGGTTCCGCGCCACAGTGGACCGCGATTGCATGTGCGGTCGGCCCATTGTCCGCCGCGCTGGGCCTGCGTATCGTCGAGTCATGGCCGACGGAACGACGATGCGGCTCCTCGGTTTCAACATGGGTCGCATCGCCGAGCAGGTCATCGACGGGGAGCGCGTCCGTACGGGTTACGTGAAGTCCCCCGCCGCCGAGCCGTGGCTCATCACCGCATCGGGGGCCGCCGGCGACGAGGTCGCCGTCCATGCCGACCACCTCTACGCGTTCGACCGGGCCGGATACGACTTCTGGTCGGCCGAACTCGGTGTCGCCCGCACCGACTGGACCGACGGCCACTTCGCCGAGAACCTCACGGTCGACTCCATCGACCAGTCCGCGTTGCGGGTCGGCGACATCCTGCGCGTCGGCTCGGCGGTCCTCGTCGTCACGGGCCCGCGCGTGCCGTGCTGGAAGCTGACCTGGCGGCTGGGACAGCCCAAGTCGTTCATGAGGCGGTTCCGCCTGTCCGGGCGGTCGGGGGTCTACCTCGGCGTCCTCGAACCGGGGGCCGTCGCTCCCGGCGACCCGTTCGTTCTGGAACGCCGCGACCCGTCGGCTCCCACGGTTGCGGAGCTCTCGGTCCTGTGCGACTCCGGGACCCGGGTCTCGCCCGCGGCCCGCGCCGTCGTCGATCGCGCGCTCGCCTCCCCCCACCTCAGCCCGACCGTGCGCAGCACTCTCGCCCTGAAGGTCGCGAACCTGGAGCGTGCGGGCGAGACCGACGAGCGCTCCTGGAGGGGATGGCGGCGGTTCGAGGTCGACGACATCATCGCCGAGGCGGGCGACGCGATCTCGGTCGAATTGCGCCCGGCCGATTCCGCGCCCCTCCCCCGCTTCGAGGCCGGCCAGCACGTCGTGGTCCGACTCACGCCGCCGGGATCGTCGCCGATCGTGCGCACGTGGAGCCTGTCGCGGTGGGACCGCGAGCCGCAGGGTCTCCGCATCACGGTGAAGGTCCGACCGGACGGCGCCGGGGCGACGGCGCTCGCCCGCGCTCGTTCCGACGGACTCCTCGTGGAGCTGCGGACGCCCGCCGGCCGGTTCCGACTCGACCGCGGCAGCTTCCGACCTGTCGTCCTCGTCGCGGCCGGCATCGGCATCACCCCGATGATGGCGATGATGCGCGCCCACCTCGATCGAGCCGTCCACACGCCGCCCCTCTGGATCCTCCATGGAACGCGGGATCCGGCGAGCACGACCTTCCGAGCCGAACTCGACGCACTGGCTGCGCGTCACGAACACGTCCACGTGCACTATTTCCACTCTCGCGTGGCCGATGTCTCGGCTGCGGACCCCCACGGCCCACGGACTCACCCGGGCCGCCTCTCGGCCGAGCGGGTCATCGAGCTGCTGCGTGCGAATTATCTGCCGACGCCCGAGGGGTCCGCCCCGATCCCCTGGTTCGAGAGCGATGTCTACGTGTGCGGTCCCGCGGGGTTCACCGCGGCCGTGTGCGACGGGCTCGTCGCGGCCGGAGCGAACCCGGAGCACGTCTTGTCGGAGGACTTCACGGCGGCGTCCGGGGGTCCCGCTGCGCCGCGGCGCCACGACGACGCCCGCGTGGTGTTCGAGCCGAGCGGGCTCGAGGCGACCTGGCGGGCGGACGCGGAGCGGACGCTCCTCGAGCTCGCCGAAGACAGCGGGCTCTCGCTTCCGTTCGACTGCCGCACCGGCTCGTGCCGGACGTGCGAGGCGCGCGTCCTCTCCGGGCACGTCGACGGACCGGTGCGCACGGGGGCGGACGGCGATGAGCGCGCGCTGCTGTGCTCGAGCTTCCCGCTCTCGGAACGCGTCCGCATCGAGGCGCCGGAGGAGTGACACCCGGCACCGTCCCCGGCTCACCCCGCGACATGCGACAAGCCTCCCGACGCGTGCGTCGAGAGGGCTTGTCGTGTGTTGTTCCTCAGTGCCTCGGCCGACCGGAATCCAGTTCTGATCGGCTCGTGACCCCAGCGGGATTTGAACCCGCGCTGCCGCCGTGAGAGGGCGGTGTCCTAGGCCGCTAAACGATGGGGCCGGAAAACAACGAGTTCGAGTATGGCACACGCCGTGGAGTCCGCAAAATCGGCTCACGCGAGGACGCGGAGCGGCCCCTCCTCGATCGTGATCCGCAGCGGCAGCGGCCCCATCCGCTCCCCGTCGGCGTAGGCGACGACCGGCTCGTCGCACGCGAGCGAGACCGTTCGACCGCGGGCAAACGAGACGACGTCGAGAGTCGTGTGGCGGCCGGAGAACACGCGAGGAAAGAGCCTGAGGAAGCGCAGCCGCCCCACGGGGGCGACCGAGAACACGTCGAGCGCGCCGTCCTCCGGGGAGGCGAACGGCACGATCCTCATGCCACCGCCGATCGATCCGAGATTCGCGACCGCGAGCAGGACGGCGCGGAACGCGAGCGGGCGATCATCGATCGTCACCGTGTACCGGCGGGCGCGCAGTCGGGACAGCTCGAGGAGCAGCGCGGCGGTGTAGCGACCGGATCCCCGAGGGAAGCGCATGGTGTCGGCTCGCGCGTTCACGAGCGCGTCGAAGCCGGCGGACACGGCGCAGAGGAACCTCCGCGTCTTCCCGTCCGCCGTCTCGACGACGCCGACGTCGATCGGTCGGCTCCCACCGTTCAGGCGCTCGACGATCCGCCGCGTCGCCTCGACCGGGTCGTCGACGGGGACGCCGAGCGCGCGAGCGGCGTCGTTCCCGGTGCCCGCCGGCACGATGCCGAGCGGGACGTGCCGGCCCGCCAGGGCGCCGACGGCGAGGTTCACGAGGCCGTCACCACCGACGACCACCACGGCGGCCACACCGGAACCGACGACGGCATCGACGCGCTCGCGCAGCGCCGACGCGTCGGATGCCGCGACGACCCGGACCTCGACGCCGGCCGATCGGAGCGCGTCGATGACGATCGGCGCCGCACCACCGGCTCCGCGCCCCGCCGTCGGATTGACGACGACGGCGACGGTGGAACGGGGAGGGGACACGAGCCGAATTATCCCATCGGAGTGTGTACCCCTTGCCGAGGACCTTCCGCACGTATTGGCTGGGACCATGGAACTCACGAAGC
>CAKTZW010000041.1 GCA_934636065.1 uncultured Labedella sp. | reverse complement strand
ATCTACATCGGCACGATCCTCCCGCTGCAGGCGTTCCTGTCCCCGCTCTTCACGGGGTACGCGTCCGCATCGCTCTTCGACACGCAATACGGAATGCTTCTCGTCTATGTGGCCCTCACGATCCCCTTCGCGTTCTTCGTGGTCCGCGGCCACATGACGGGACTGCCCGTCGAGATCCGCGAGGCGGCGTCGATCGACGGCGCCGGCTGGGCTCGGATGTTCTTCCAGGTGCATCTGCCGCTGTCGACGAGTGCCCTGCTCGCGGCGTTCGTCTTCCAGTTCACGTGGATCTGGAACGACCTGCTCTTCGGGCTGACCCTGTCCTCGAGCGCCAACATCCGACCGGTGATGGCTACCCTCGCCGACCTCACCGGCAACTATTCGACCTACGGGCCACCGGTCGCGCTCGCCGGAGCGCTCGTGGCCTCGCTGCCGACCATCGCCGTCTTCTTCGCCTTCCAGCGATTCTTCGCCCGCGGCCTCAACCCGACCGCGTGACCCGACACCGCCAGCCGATCGAACGGATCCAGATCATGACCGAACCCGCACTCGTCTCCGCCCAGCCCTGGTCCCACCTCGACGCGCGCGACGGGCTCATCGAACGCGCCGTCGCGGCCACGGCGACGATCGGCGGGGTGGCCCTCCGGGTCCTGCCCGAGCCGCTCAAGACGACGGTCGACGGCGAGCCCGCGCAGAGCGTCCGGGTGCTCGTGGACGAGCCGGCGGACGTCGCTCGACTGGAGTCGCTGTCACTGTCGGGGCCCGGGGGAGAACTCGTCGTGGGTCGCTCGTCCGCGCCGGACGACCGGTCCATCCGGCTCCTCGTGCGCGAGGTGACGGAGACGACGGAGGTGGAGCTCGCCGTGCCGGAGATCGGCGCCGAGACGGCCCTCTTCGCGTTGCTGCCGCAGCGCGACTGGTCCGTTCACGTCGTCCACCACTCGCACTTCGACTTCGGCTACACCGATCCGCAGGCCGCCGTGATCAGCGCGCAGCGCTCCTATCTCGACTCCGTCCTCGAGCTCGCCGCGGCGACGAGCGACTGGCCAGAGGAATCGCGCTTCCGGTGGAACGCCGAGGCGCTGTGGGCGTTCTCCGACTGGGAGCGCCACCGCCCGAGCGCCCGGGTCGACGAGTTCGTGCGCCTGGTGAAGGAGGGTTCGATCGGACTCAGCGCGATGCCGTACAACCTGCACACCGACACATGCTCGACCGAGGAACTCCACGAGCTGCTGCGCGAGGCCCGCCGGATCCGCGACCGGTACGGCATCGACTTCACGACGGCGATGCAGACGGACGTCCCCGGCCAGGTCGCCGGGCTTCCCGACGCGCTGCACGACGTGGGCGTGCGCTATCTCGCGGTCGCGCACAACTGGGCGGGCCGCTCGATGCCGCACACCAACGGAGCGATCGACCTGCCGCGGCTCTTCCGGTGGCGGACGCCCGCGGGCAACTCCGTCCTCGTGTGGATGACCGACAGCCCGCACGGGCTCGCCTACCTGGAGGGGCCGATGGTCGGGCTCACCGAGCAGTACGAGGTGGCGGAGACCTACCTGCCGGCGTACCTCACGGCGCTCGCGACGCGCGGCTACCCGTTCCCGCCCGGCGTGTTCGGGGCGCACGGCGAGCAGACCGAGGGCCGACCCGACTACCCGTGGGACGTGCTCCACCTCCGCACGCAGGGGTTCATGGGGGACAACGGCCCGGCGCGCCTCCACCTCTCCGAGACGGTGCGGCGCTGGAACGAGACCTGGACGTCGCCGACCCTCCGTGTCTCGCGTAACGAGGACTTCTTCGCGGAGGCGGAGGAGAAGGTCGGCGACGAGCTCCTCACGGTGCAGGGCGACTGGGGCGACTGGTGGGTCGAGGGGGTCGGGTCCGCCGCCGTCCCCCTGGCGCTGACGAGAGAGGCGCAGGCGACGGTGAGCGACGCCCGGTCCTTCTCGCAAGCAGCCGCGTGGCTGGGCGGCTCGTCCCTTCCCGCCGAGCGGGCCGACGCCGACGCCGCGTACGACGCCATCTCGATGTTCAACGAGCACACGTGGGGCGCGAGCAACTCGTGGACGCACGGCGACGAGGGCTACGACTCCGGCGAACGGCAGTGGCAGTGGAAGGTGGGTCAGGCCATCGCCGCGCACCAACGCGCGAACGACCTCGAGGAGCACGCGCTCGTGTATCTCGCCGAGACCGTTGCCGCCGCGGAGGACGCGGCGGCGAGCGTGATCGTGGCCAACGCGTCGGGTTCGGTCAGGACCGGCGTCGTGCGCTTCCTCCTCAAGGAGTCGACCGTGCCCCTCGACCAGCCGATCGCGCTCCGCGACGGTCGATCGGGCGAGCGCCTCGCCCACGTCGAGGAGGAGCAGGCGAATCCGCTCCATCGCGAGTCGGGTCGGTGGGTGCGCGCGCAGGTCGTCGACGTCCCGGCGTACGGCTTCGTGCGTCTCGACGTGCTCGCCACCGAGGAGCGGCCGGTGGCGCCCGTCGTGCACGACATGACGGCCGCGCCGATCGGCGAGCTGTTCGCGCTCGAGAACGAGTACCTCCGCGTCGAGGTCGATCCGGCGACGTCGAGCATCCGGTCGATCCGTGAGCTCGCCACGGGGCGGGAGCTCGTCCGCGAGCGCTCTGTCGCCGGTTTCAACGCGTACGTCTACGACACGTACGGGTCGTCCGGCGCGGGCGTCAATCATCTCGCCAACAAGCTGTGGAGCTCTGACCGGCTCGAACTCCTCGCGTCGCGGACGACCGGCGGTCCCGCTGTCCTCGTCGAGCGCGTGAGCGACGCGGTCGAGGAGCGCCTCGTCTACGCGTTCGCGGGCGACGGCGTCGACGAAATCCGCGTGACCCTCCGGCTGCGGCGCGGCGAGCCCCGGCTCCTCATCGCCAACCGGGTGAGGAAGCCCGTGACCCGGACCAAGGAGAGCGGGTACTTCGCCTTCCCGTTCGCCGGGGACGACCCCGTCGTGCGCTTCGAGGTCTCCGGCGGGGTCACCGGGGACGGTCTGCCGCACATCCCCGGCGCCCCGCAGCACATGCGGGCGATCCGCAACTGGGTGACGATCGAGGACGGGGACGCCGCGGTCGCGTGGGTCACGAAGGACGCTCCGCTCGTCCAGCCCGGCGGGATCTCGCTGCCCTACGCGCCCTTCCCGCTCAGCACGAGCCCGATCGAGGCGGGGACCGTCTACTCGTGGCTGCACAACAACGTCTGGGACACCAACTTCCCCATCGAGCAGGGCTTCACCGCCACGTTCGAGTACGCGGTCGGCGTGCGCGCGCGACCGACCGAGGCGGTGGAGGCGGTCGCGCTCCGGACGACGGCGGACCTCGTCCGGCCGCTCGCCGCTGTTCCGGTCGGGTCTGGCGGGGCGACGCGGGCGGAGGCCGAGCTGCTGGACCTCGACGACGACCGGGTGCGGCTCGTGTCCGTCGTGGCGGGGGACGACGAGCGCTCCTCCATCGTGCGCCTCCAGTCGCTCGCCGATGAGGAGACGACGGTGACGCTCGGGTTCAGCGTCGAGGTGGCGTCGGCCGAGCGCGCGACCTATCTGGGCGACGTGGTCGGCGACCTCGCGATCGAGGGGTCGAGCGTGCGTGTCCCGTTGGCGCCGTTCGAGTCGGTGGCGGTGCTGATCCGCCGTGGAAGCGCGGAGCACGGTTGAGGGGTGCCGGTCACGAGGGCGCCAGCTCGGCGTCGAGGGCGCCATCCGCACGTGGCGCCCTCGAGCGGGTGTAGCCCTCTGGGAGGGGGCGGACAGTAGGCTTCCCCTATGTCGACACCGCCCGTCCCGGAGCCTCGCACGTACAGCTACCTCGGGCCGCGCGGGACCTTCACGGAGGCCGCTCTCGCGCAGGTCGAAGAGGCCGTCGGGCAGGAGTGGCGGTCCGTCAACAACGTCGGCGAGGCCCTCGAGGACGTCGTGACGGGACGCAGCACCGCCGCCATGATCGCGATCGAGAACTCGATCGAAGGCGGGGTGTCGGTCGCGCAGGACGCGCTGTCGACGATGCCCGGCCTCCGCATCATCGGCGAGTACCTCGTGCACGTCGACTTCGTGCTCGTCGTGCGCCCCGGGACCCGACTCGAGGACGTGCGCACGGTCAATGCGCACCCCGTCGCGTACGCGCAGTGCCGGGGCTGGCTCGACCGGGTGCTCCCGGGGCACGCTCACGTCCCGGCGTCGAGCAACGTCCAGGCGGCGGCGAGCCTGCTCGAGAGCGACCTCGCCGACGCCGCCGTCGCGCCGCCGGGCATCGTCGACCACCACGCCCTCGAGATCGTGGGCCGCGGCATCATCGACAACCCCAACGCCGTCACCCGGTTCGTCCTCGTGTCGACGTCGCGCGAACTGCCCCGGCCGACGGGGGCGGACAAGACGAGCCTCGTGGCCGAGCTTCCCGTCGACCGAGCGGGTGCGTTGCTCGAGCTGCTCGAGCAGTTCTCCACGCGCGGCGTCAACATGAGCCTGATCGAGTCGCGTCCGATCGGCGACGAGCTCGGCCGGTACCGCTTCATCATCGACGCCGACGGTCATATCTTCGACGAGCGCGTCGCCGACGCCCTCCTCGGCGTGCGGCGGTTCAGTCCGAGCGTCGTCTTCCTCGGCTCCTACCCGCGGGCCGACGGCGCTCGCGTGAGCTTCGACGCCCGGTATTCGGACGACGTCTTCATCGACGCGCGCGACTGGCTGCGCGCCATCGTGAGCGGCGAACCGGACGTCCCGCCCCGGCTCGACGCGCCATCGGGGGAGTGAGGACGACCATGCCCGAAGCCGACGCGATCGACCCGCGACACGATCCCATCTATCAGCGCGGGTACGACCCGACCGTGCACGGCGCGCCCTCCGAGGCGGAGACGGCGGCCACGCGGCGCTCGCGAGCCCGGCGCGACGTCGATCTCGACCTCTTCGCCCCGCCGTCGTCCCGCGGGCGCCGCGGCGTCGAGGGCGAGGATGCCAGCGGCGAGACCGGACGGACCGACCGGACGCGCCCCGCGTCGCGGTCCGTCGCTCCGCCGGTCCCAGGGGATGACGAGGCCGTCGTCCCCACGTCGCGGGCGGCGGACGCCTCGACGATGGACCCCGGAACGCGCGACCCGGACCTCCTCGTCGATCCTCCGTCGGTCCCGGCCGGCATCGAGCCCGCCGCCGCCCCGGTCGCGCCGTGGCGGAACCCGTACCTCCTCGGCCTCGTGATCGGGGGCGCGGTGCTCGCGCTCGCCGGGTTCCAGATGTTCCGCTCGGCGCTCGAGACGATCTACGTCGACTTCGCCCGGAGCGGGTTCATCTTCGGCGGCGGGGAGTCGACCGACGAGGCTTCCGACCCGACGGCGGAGCTCGTCTCCATGCAGCTCGGCTGGTCCATCGGCCCTCTCCTCTTCGTCATCGGTCTCGTCTCGATCCTCTCCGCCGTAATCTTCGTGGCGGTGCGCTGGCGGCCCGGATCCGCGGCGGCCAGCGGTCGGAAGCACGAGTCGGAGCAGGCGTCCTCGACGGCGGACCCTCTCTGATGCGGGGCCGACGTGTGCTCCTCGTCGCCCTCGCGGTGCTCGCCGTTGTGCTCGTCGTGGGTGGGGGAGTGCTCCTCGTCGCCGACGCGCATGCCCGCACGGCTGCCGCGGTCCGTCTCGTCGACGAACTCGACGAGGTGTACGAGTCGGAGGACGGTTACGTCGCGGGGCCGGGAGGACCGCGTATCCGATCCGTCGTCACCGAATCCATCGTGAACGACGGGCCGATCCCCGAGCTGTTCACGCGGTCGGGCGACGGATACACCGAGGCGCGCTACGGCGCGTTCGGCGGCGTCTCGTACGTCCCCGTGCAACGACCGTGGAGCCCCCGGACCATCGTCGCGCCGATCGCGGCGGGCGCGGCGATCGGCATCACGCTGGTCCTCATCGGCGCCGCCCGGTGGCGGCCGCGCGGAGCGCGACGGAGGGCGCCAGCGTCCTGACGGCGTTGGCAAGCCGTTCCGCGTCGCCGCGGGCTGCGCCATACTCGACGCACGATGCCTCGCGAGCCGTGCGCGCATCACGTCGCTGACGACGAACGGACATCCGGGAGGTGCGGCGCGGCCCGCAGCCGCGCTCCCACGAGGGTGGGGAGTCCGACATGCCCGAGGACCAGGACCGTGGCGGCCGCGCCGAGGCGCTAGCGCCCCCGACCCGGTCGAGGGCGCGTCGCGGCCGGGTCTCCGACGTGCTCTGGAACCCGCACGTCCTCGTGCTGCTCGCGGGCGGGCTCACCCTCGTCGTGATCGGCGTCCGCCTCTACCGTTCGGCGCTCGACGTGGTCTACTCGGACTTCACCGCGGGAGGCGCGCACGGGTCGGATGCGGAGGCGGGAACGGATGCCGCGGACGACCTCGTGACCATGCAGGTGGAGTGGACCGTCGGCCCGCTCCTCGCCGCCGCCGGTCTCGCGGCCATCGTCGTCGGGGTCGCGGTGCTCGCGGTCCGGTGGCGCCGTCACGGACGCGGGGAGTGAGGATGTCCCGCCGCCGTCTCCTCGGTCTCGTCGGAGGGATCGCCGCGGCACTGCTCGTCGCCGTCGGTCTCGTGCTCGTGTTCGCCGACGCTCAGGACCGGCTGCGGGCGGCGACCCGCATCGCGACGCAGTCCGAGATCCTCGACCACGCCCCGGTGCGGACGGCGCCGCACGTCGTGGCGCGCACCATCGTCGTCGACTCGATCTCCCTCGACGGTCCCATTCCGCGCTACTCGATCGTGATCGTCGACGCCGCCGGTTACCGGAGGACGATTGACGACCCCGGTTCGCTCGTCTTCGTCGACGAGAGCGGCTACCAGTACGTCTCCTACGGGGCGTTCGGTGCGATGGGCACGGGCTCGCCCGTGCCGCTGCCGCGACCGTGGATCCCTCGACTCGTCGCGGCTCCCCTCGCGGCCGGGCTGACGCTCGCGATCGTCACCGGCGCGGCGCTCGCCCTCACCTGGCCGGCGGCCCGTCCGCGGTCGTCGTCAGAGTCGGCCGGGGTCAGGGCACGCGCACCGCGAGGGCACCGGGCCGCGCCGTGAAGGCGACGGCCGTGCCGATGCCGAAGTCGTCGCCGTCGAGTTCCACCTCGTTCGGCTCGTCGAGGCCGATCGTGACCCCCGAGCTGCGGAGGTAGGTGATCGTCTTGCCCGACTCGCCGCGTCGGCGGGCCTCGATGATCTGCCGGCCGATGCTGAACCGGCGCAGCGCACGGTTCTGCCAACTGACGCGCCGCCACACCTGGAACCAGCCGACGAGACCCTTCGGCTGGAGCACGGCGATGTCGAGCTGCCCGTCGTCGACCGAGGCGCCCGGGAGCAGCTCGATCCCACCGGGAAGCAGTCCGACATTCCCCACGATCACCGTGGAGACGTGCGCGCTGTGCTCGGAATGCCCGTCGAGCCGGTACCGGACGCGGAACGGCCGCGACATCGGAATGGCGCGCAGCCCGGCATCGACGTAGGCGAGCCAGCCGACCGCGCGCTTGAGCGCCGGGTTCGTGTTCGCCATGATCTGCGCGTCGATGCCGACGCCGGCCATCACGAGGAAGGCGTGGCTGTCCGTCGAGCCGTCCCGGCGGGCGATGCGGACCTCTCCCGTGTCGATCGTCCGCGTCGTGCCGGCGAACGCGATCGCCACGCTGCGGGCGACGTCGGAGAGGGGCAGGTCGAGGTTGCGGGCCAGCAGATTGCCGGTGCCCGAGGGCAGGATCGCGAGCGGGACGCCCGTCCCGACCAGCGCCTCCGCGACGGAGCGGACCGTGCCGTCGCCGCCCGCCGCGAGCACGAGGGCGGCCCCGGCGCCGACGAGCGCTCGCGTGAGCCCGGCGCCGGGGTCCTCGACGCTCGTGGCGACCCACCGCGTCTCGCCCCATCCCTCCGCGACGGCGCTCAGCTCGACGACCGGGCGCAGCGCTTCGACGTCGATCTTCACCGGGTTGTAGACGACGGCGGTCCACCGTGACCGCTCAGCACCCATGAGGACAACCTACCCGCCGCATAGACTGGGGCGCGTGATCGATCCAGTGCTCTTGCGTGAGAATCCCGACCTCGTTCGACGCTCGCAGGAGGCGCGCGGGGCCTCCGTCGACGCCGTGTCCGAGGCGCTCGAGGCGGACGCCGCCAAGCGCGCCGCGATCACCCGCTTCGAGACGCTGCGCGCCGAGCAGAACGCGCACGGCAAGCGCGTCGCCGCCGCGCCGAAGGAGGAGAAGGCGGCGCTCGTCGCCCAGGCCAAGGGCCTCTCCGAGCAGGTGAAGGCGGCGCAGCAGGAGCAGAACGAGGCGGACGAGCGGTACGCCGCCGCGACGGCGCAGATCCAGAACATCGTGCTCGACGGCGTTCCCGCCGGTGGAGAGGACGACTTCGTCACCCTCCGCGAGGTGGGGGAGAAGCCCACGTTCGACTTCGAGCCGCGCGACCACCTCGAGCTCGGCGAGCTCCTCGACGCGATCGACATGACGCGCGGCACGAAGGTGTCCGGTGCGCGGTTCTACTTCCTGAAGGGGATCGGCGCCCGCCTCGAGCTCGCGCTCATGAACCTCGCCCTCGACCGGGCGCTCGAGGCCGGCTTCATCCCGCTCATCACGCCGACGCTCGTGAAGCCGGAGATCATGGCGGGCACCGGGTACCTCGGCGCGCACTCCGACGAGATCTACTACCTCCCGGACGACGACCTGTATCTGACCGGGACGAGCGAGGTGGCGCTCGCCGGCTACCACTCCGATGAGATCCTCGAGCTCGGCGACGGCGCCCTCCGGTACGCCGGCTGGTCGACGTGCTACCGGCGCGAGGCCGGGTCGTACGGCAAGGACACGCGCGGCATCATCCGGGTGCACCAGTTCAACAAGCTCGAGATGTTCGTCTACACGACGCCCGACGACGCGGAGGCCGAGCACGAGCGCCTCCTCGGCTACCAGGAGCGGATGATGACGGACCTCGGGCTGTCGTACCGCGTGATCGACACGGCCGCGGGCGACCTCGGCTCGAGCGCCGCGCGCAAGTACGACGTCGAGGCGTGGGTGCCCACGCAGGACGCGTACCGCGAGCTCACGTCCACCTCCAACTGCACGACGTACCAGGCCCGGCGACTCGGCATCCGCTCGCGCGGCGAGGACGGCGGCACGAGCCCCGTCGCGACGCTCAACGGCACGCTCGCGACGACGCGGTGGCTCGTCGCGATCCTCGAGACGCACCAGCAGGCCGACGGATCGGTCGTCATCCCCGAGGTCCTCCGCCCCTACCTCGGCGGGCTCGACGTCGCGGTTCCGCGCCGATGACGGCCGGGCCCCGTCTCGTCGCGCTCGACGTCGACGGCACGATACTGCACGAGGACGCCTCGCTCTCCGACGCCGTTCGCGACGCCGTCGCCGCCGTGTCTGCCGGGGGACACATCGTCACGATCGCGACCGGCCGCAGCTGGGCGGCCACGAAGCCTGTCCTCGACGCGCTCGGCCTCGAGCCGGAGTACGTCGTGTGCGCGAACGGAGCGCTCGTGCTCAAGCGCGACGACGAGGAGGAGTCGGGGTACCGCCGGCACCTCATCGAGACCTTCGACTCGCGCGAGGTGCTCGAGACCATCCATGCGCAGCTCGAGGACGGCCGGTACATGGTCGAGCTCCCCGACGGCCACCGCAAGTACACCGAGGGCATGATCGACTGGGATCTGGAGGACGCCGAGCAGGTGCCGTTCGACCGGCTCTCCGAGGAGCCCGTGATGCGCGTGGTCGTCGTCGCGCCGGGCCAGGGCGAGCAGGAGTTCCTGGAACGCGTCGAGTCGATGGGGCTGCACCAGGTCGCGTACTCGATCGGCTGGACCGCCTGGCTCGACATCGCGCCGCAGGGCGTCAACAAGTCGACGGCGCTCGAGGCCGTGCGGGAAGCGCTCGAGATCCCCGGGG
>CAKTZW010000040.1 GCA_934636065.1 uncultured Labedella sp. | reverse complement strand
GGGTCAACCTCATCACCATGCACCCGCAGCTGAGCGAGCTGATCGACGTGACCGCGAAGCACGGCGTGACCCACGTGGTGCTCGCGGACTGAGGTCGGGTGCCCCGGGCGCGCCATCACGCCCGGGGCACCGCCGTCCGCCCGACCTCGGATCACCGCCGAACGCCCGTCAGCAACCCAGAGGGACGCCATGACCTCCATCCCGTCGATTCGAGCCGCCGCGGCGACCACCGCGAGCGGGGGAGCAGCCCCGTCGCTCGTGGAGATCCTCGCGCGCGCCGAGGCCATCGCGCCGGTCACCACGTTCCCGACCGTCGACGAGCTCCTCTCCGCCTTCGACGCGCTCGCCGGCTCGTCGGGCGGTCGCCTGGCGAAGCGGCGCATCGGCACGTCGCGGCTCGGCGAGCCGATCCACGAGTACGTGATCGGGGGTGGCTCCCGGCACGCCCTCGTCGTCGGGGGCGTCCACCCGAACGAGCCGATCGGCTTCCACACCGCGCGAGAGCTCGCGGAGCAGATGCTCGCGGAACCCGACTTCTTCGCCCGCTTCGACACGACGTGGCACATCATCCCGTGCATCGACCCCGACGGCGCCCGCCTCAACGAGGGCTGGTTCGCGGACCCGGGGGACCGCTCGCACTACGCACGCAATTTCTACCGGCCCGCTCCGCAGGAGCAGGTCGAGTGGTCCTTCCCGCTGTCCTACAAGCGGGCGTACTTCGACCGGCCGATGCCGGAGACCGACGCGATCATGCGGCTCATGGTCGAGACCCGCCCGGCGCTCCTCGTCGGGCTCCACAACGCCGAGCTCGGCGGCGTCTACTACTACGTCAGCCGCGTCCTCCCGGGTGCCGTCGCGGCGCTGCACGCGATCCCCGACGCCCTCGGTCTGCCGCTCGACGCGGGTGAGCCCGAGTCAGCCGACCTCGAGGCCGTCGGTCGGGCCGTGTACCGAGCGCCTCTCGCCACCGAGCACTACGACTACCTCGAGTCGCTCGGAGTCGATCCCACGGCCGAGGTGGGCGGCGGCGGCTCCGCCGACTACGCCGCCCGGTTCGGCACGCTGACGCTCATCGCCGAACTCCCGTACTGGACGCATCCGCAGGCCCTCGACCCGAGTGACAGCGGGGTCGCGTACGACGACGTGCTGCGGCGGAAGGCCGCGGGGCTGCGGGAGCTCGGCCGCACCCTGACGGAGGTCCTCGAGGCCGCCGAGCCGCACCTCTCGATCGAGTCCCCCTTCCTGCGGGCGTCTCGCGCGTTCGTGCCCATGATGACGGCGGCGGGCGACGCGGAGGCGGCACGGGCGGAGCGGCCGGAGAGCCGGCGGCCTGCGACCGTCGCCGAGGTCTTCACGAACGAGGACGCGGTCCGGTGCTTCCGGCTGCGGTTCGGCGGCACGCTCGTGCGGGCCCTGGACGCCGAGGTGACGGCCGGGATCGCGCCGGTCGAGGTGCGTCGCGCCGCGGCGCGGCTCCGGTCCGTCTACGAGGAGTGGGTCGCCGAGTCCGAGGCGGTCGACGGGATCGCCGTGCTCCCCGTCGAGCGGCTCGTCGGCGTGCAGTTCGCCTCGACGCTCGCGATGGCGGCGCTGCTCGCCTCGGAGGGGGACGCACGCGGCGGGGAGGCCGCGGGCGCCGCGGCCACCGCTGACACCGCGCTCCCGGGGGAGCCGACGTGATCCGCTTCGTCGGCCGTCGCGCCCTCGAGCTCGTCATCGTCTTCGTCGGCGTGACCTTCATCATCTACGCGATGGTCTTCACCCTCCCCGGCGACCCGATCGCCGCGCTCGGAGGCGACCGGCCCCTGCCCGAGGCCGTGCAGGACCAGCTCCGGGCGCAGTACCACCTCGACGAACCCGTCTGGCTCCAGTACCTCCGATACGTCGGCGGCCTGTTCGCGGGCGACCTCGGGACGGGCTTCGACGGCCGACCCGTCGGCGATCGGATGGCGGCGCGGTGGCCGGTCACGATCACGCTCGCGCTCACGGCCTGGTTCATCGAGGTCGTCGTCGGCGTCGTCCTCGGTCTCGTCACGGGGCTCCGCAACGGCGGGCTCGTGGACCGGACCGTGCTCGTCGGCACCATCCTCGCCACGTCGATCCCCGTCTTCGTGCTGGGCGTGACGGCGCAGCTCGTGTTCGGCCTCCACCTCGGCTGGTTCCCCATCGCCGGAACGAGCGAGGGGTGGCCGTCGGCCTACCTCCTGCCGGCGATCGTGATCGCGCTCTTCGGGCTCGCGAGCGTCACGCGGCTCATGCGCGGCAGCGTCGTCGACACGATGCGATCGGACTTCGTGCGCACCCTCACCGCGAAAGGCATGCCGCGCGGCAACATCGTCGGCGTGCACGTGATGCGGAACTCGGTCGCCCCGGTGCTGACGTTCCTCGCGATCGACCTCGGCTACCTCCTCGGCGGGACCGTCGTCATCGAGGCGATCTTCAATCTGCCGGGCATCGGGCAGCTGCTCTTCGACGCCATCAAGACGCACGAGGGGCCGACCGTCGTCGGCGTCGCGACCGCCCTGATCCTGATCTTCCTGGCGACGAGCGTGATCGTCGACCTCATCAACTCGCTGCTCGACCCGAGGATCCGACATGAGTGAACAGCTCGCGCCGCAGCAGGCGCCCCTCGTCGCGCCGGCCGACCGCAGCGTCTGGGCGACGCTGCGCGCGCGACCGCTCTTCTGGGTGTGCTCCGTCGTGCTCGCGGTGCTCGCGCTCATCGCGATCCTCCCCGGCCCCGTCGCGGGCCTCTTCGGCCAGCCCGACCCGCGCGCCTGCGACCTCGCCCACAGCGCGCGGGAGCCGGGCGGCGCGCACGTCTTCGGCACCGACCTGCAGGGCTGCGACATCTTCGCCAATGTCGTGTACGGCACGCAGACCTCGCTGCTGATCGGGCTCCTGACGACGATCCTGTGCCTCGCCATCGCGATGGTCCTCGGCACGATCGCCGGCTACTACGGCGGCGTCGCCGACCGCATCGTCGCCCGACTGACCGACGTCTTCCTCGGCTTCCCCTTCCTGCTCGGCGCGATCGTGGTGCTCAACAGCATCGGGGCGCGTTCGCCCGTCACCGTCTCGCTCGTGATCGCGTTCTTCTCCTGGCCGACGCTCGCGCGCCTCGTGCGGTCGTCCGTGCGGACCGTGCGGGGGGCGGAGTACGTGCAGGCGGCGTCGGCGATGGGGCTGAGCGACCGACGCATCCTGCTCGACCACGTCGTGCCGAACTCGCTCGGGCCGGTGCTCGCGATCGCGACGACGATGGTCGGCTCGGTCATCGTCGCGGAGTCGACGCTCACCTTTCTCGGGGTCGGGCTGCGCTCCCCGTCGATCTCGTGGGGACTGCAGCTGTCGACGGCGCAGTCCTACTTCCAGAGCGAGCCGCACCTGCTCGTGTTCCCGAGCATCTTCCTCACCGTCACGGTGTTGAGTCTCATCACGCTGGGGGACATCCTCCGCGACGCCCTCGATCCGAAGGGTCGATCGTGACGGTCCTCCGAGACATCCTCCAACCGAGGGGTCGATCGTGACGGTCATGGCGATCGACCGCTTCAGCGTCCTCCGAGACATCCTCCAACCGAAGGGACGGTCATGACGATCAACCGCATCAGCATCCTCCGCTCGCTCGCGCCCTACCTCGAGCAGTGGCTCGCGTTCCAGGGCGCGTACCGGCGCACGCCGGGCATCCAGGCCGCCATCCGCGTCGACGACGAGATCGTGCTCGACACGGCGTGGGGCCGGGCGGACCTCGAGACCGGGGAGGACCTCACGACGTCGCACCTGTTCCGGATCGCGTCGCACTCGAAGACGATGACGGCGACGGCGGTCCTCCAGCTCGTCGAGGCGGGGACGATGCGGCTCGACGACCCCATCGCCCGATGGGTCGACGAGCTCATCGGCACGGCGCTCGCCGAGGTCACGGTGCGGGAACTGCTCGGACACCAGGGCGGGGTGATCCGCGACGGCGTGGAGAACGACTTCTGGCAGCGCGGCGGCGACTTCCTCGATCGCGCGTCGCTCATCGCCGAGGCGCGCTCCGCCGGTGCCGTCTTCGCCCCGAACGAGTACTTCAAGTACTCCAACATCGGCTACTCCCTGCTCGGTCTCGCGATCGAGTCCGCCACGGGGACGACCTACAACGCGCATGTCGCCGAGCACATCGCGGCCCGCCTCGGCCTCGCGGACTCCGGCCCGGAGTACGACCCGGCGCGCGCCGCCGAGTACGCCGCCGGGCATACGGGGCTCACGGCGGGCGACGACGCACGTCACCGCATCGAGCACGTCGACACGCGGGCCATGGCCGCCGCGACGGGCTGGTACTCGACGGCCCGCGACCTCACCACGTACGGGGCTGCGCACTGGTTCGGCGACGCGAGCCTCGTGAGCGACGCGAGCAAGCGGCTGCTGCAGCGCGAGGAGTCGCGGGTCGAGGCCCACGGCCGCGAGCTCGGCCGGTACGGGCTCGGGTTCGACCTGCGCACGATCGGCGACCGGGACCTCGTCGGGCACAGCGGCGGATACCCGGGGCACATCACCCGGACGTGGATCGACCCCACGGACCGCGTCGTGGTCGCGGTCCTCACGAACGCCGTCGACGGCCCCGCCGACACCCTCGCCACGGGACTCATCCAGCTGCTCGACCTCGCCATCGACGCGGCGACACAGGCGGCAGACGTAGCAGACGAAGCAGACACGGCGGGCACGGCACGGGAGGCGGACGCGGTCGCCGGCGTGGACCAGTCGCGCTTCACGGGTCGCTTCGCGAACATGTGGGGGGTCATCGACATCGCGGACCTCGGCGGCCGGCTCGCGAGCATCAATCCGCGTGGTCTCGAACCGAGCGCCTCGTACCAGTTCCTCGACGTCGTCGGCGACGACGAATTGCGCACCGAGCGCGTCCCGGGATTCGGGGTGACGGGGGAGCCGGTGCGCTTCGAACGGGACGATGCCGGCGCCATCACCGCCGTCAGGATGGGCGGGATGACGTCCTGGCCGCTCGAGGTGTACCGACGCGCCCTCGCCTCCGGGCGACCCGTCGACACGCTTGCCAGGATGTCCCTATGACGACTGCTCACTCCGGCGACGACGCCCGTGCCACAGCTCTCGATGAGGCGACCTGGTCGTTCGTCGAGGACTTCGCCACGTCGTGGGTCTCCACGAACAACTCCCGCATGGACGGCCGCGTGCTCGCCCTCCTCATCATCGTCGACGAACCGTACCTGTCGTCGGCGCGGATCGCCGAGCTGCTCCGCGCGAGCACCGGAGCGGTGTCGACGGCGACGCGCTCCCTCGTGTCCGTGGGCTTCATCAAGCGGCACAGCGTGCCCGGCGACCGCAGCCACTACTTCCGCGTCGAGGACGACGTGTGGGGCAACTTCCTGAGCGGTGAACGGGAGTACCTCCGGCGCATGAAGGGCACCGTGCTCGGCGGGCTCTCCCTCGTCGACGCGGCGGGGCCGCGGACCCGGCTGCGCAACGCCGAACGCTACATGACGTGGCTCGAGGGCTATCACCGCAAGATGCTCGCCGACTGGGAGGCGTACCGTGACGCCCCCGACGGCTCCTCCGACCCCGACGACGCACCGAAGGACGCGACACCATGACGACACCCGTCCTCTCCGTCCGCGAGCTCGCCGTCTCCTTCTCGATGGGAGGGCACGAGTCCCCGGCGGTCCATGCCGTCGACTTCGACCTGCACGCCGGCGAGGTGCTCGCGATCGTGGGGGAATCGGGCTCCGGCAAGAGCGTCACGTCCCTCGCCGTGCTCGGCCTCCTCCCCGCGAACGCCACGGTCACCGGGCGCATCTTCGTGGACGGCGTCGACGTGGTCGGAGCGTCGGAGCGCACCCTGTCGTCCGTGCGCGGCGACCGGGTGGCGATGATCTTCCAGGACCCCTCCAACGCGCTCGACCCCGTCTTCACGATCGGCTACCAGATCCTCGAGATGCTCCGCCGGCACCGTCCGACCCTCTCGACGGCCGAGCGGCGCGCCCGAGCCGTCGAGCTCCTCACGATGGTGGAGCTGCCGGATCCGGAGGAGCGGCTCGACTGGTATCCCCACCAGCTCTCGGGCGGGCAGGCACAGCGCGTCATGATCGCGATGGCGCTCGCGTGCGATCCCGAGGTGCTCATCGCCGACGAGCCGACGACGGCGCTCGACGTCACGGTGCAGCGGGAGATCCTCGACGTGCTGCGGCGCATGCGGGACCGGACGCAGGCGGGGATCCTCCTCATCACGCACGACATGGGCGTCGTCGCGGACCTCGCCGACCGCGTGGTGGTGATGCGCGCCGGGCGGATCGAGGAGACCGCTGACGTGCGCTCGCTCTTCGCCGCCCCGCGCGCCGAGTACACCCGGCGTCTTCTCGCCGCCGTTCCCCGCATCGGGGCGGCGGCCCGCGCCTCCATGGCGGACGAGGCCGAGCGCCCCGTGCTGGAGATCGACGGACTCGCGGTGGAGTACCGCAACAGACGGGGACGACACGTCCGGGCCGTCGACGGCGTCTCGCTCGACATCCGGGCGGGGGAGATGGTCGCGCTCGTCGGCGAGTCCGGCTCGGGGAAGTCGACGATCGGCCGGAGCGTGCTCGGGCTCGCTCCGATCGCTGAGGGCAGCGTCGTCATCGACGGCGTCGAGCTCGGTTCGGTGTCGCGCTCCCGTGCTCGAGCGGTCAAGAAGCGCATCGGCGTGGTCTTCCAGAACCCGACGGCCGCCCTCGACCCGCGCCGGACGATCGGACAGTCCGTCGGCGAGCCCCTCCGTGTGCACGAACGCGTGACGGGAGCGGCCCTCGCCGAGCGCGTCGGCGCCCTGTTGGAGGCGGTCGAGCTGCCCGCGTCGTGGGCGGGTCGGTATCCGCACGAGCTCTCGGGAGGCCAGCGCCAGCGGGTCGCGATCGCGCGCGCCGTCGCGCTCGATCCGCTCCTGCTCATCGCGGACGAGCCCACGTCGGCCCTCGACGTCTCGGTGCAGGCGACCGTGCTCGACCTGCTGCGGCGGCTCCAGGAGCGGTTCCGGTTCGCGTGCCTGTTCATCAGCCACGATCTCGCCGTGGTGGACGCACTCTGCGACCGCGTCGTCGTCCTGCACCGCGGCGCCGTCGTCGAACAGGGCGAACGTCGGCGAGTGCTGACGGCGCCGGAGCACGAGTACACGCGACGACTCCTCGCCGCGGCTCCCGTGCCCGATCCCGACGAGCAGGCGAGGCGACGCCGCGAGTCCCTCGCCGGCTGAGACCCGGTCGACGGCCGGTGCTCGACGAACCGGGAGCGGATTGTTCCACCGGCTCCCGTCGGAGGACAACCGCCTGGTCAACCGCGACGCATCGGCGGGAGACTGGACGCGCCGCCCGACCGGCACGGAAAGAGGACACGATGGCTCACGGGGACGTCACCACGCGCGACAACCGCGGACAGTGGGAGAACAGCGTCGAGGGAGAGCCGGAGCGATCCGCGAGCTACTCGAGCAGGGACGAGGCCGTCGAGGCCGGTGCGGCTCTCGCCGCCGAGCTCGGGTCCCGCCACATGATCGAGGAGGCCGAGCCGACGGGGGTCATCACCGACGAACAGGAGGACGACGATGCCCGCTGAGGAAGAGCTGCCGTCGACGATCGAGCGCTCCGACAAGCACGCGCAGGCACTCTGGTCGAAGACGCACGACTCCGCCGTCGAGAGCTACGGCGAGGGGGAACGCGCCCATCGCACGGCCTTCGCCGCGCTCAAGCACGAGTACGAGAAGGTCGGAGACCACTGGGAGCGTAAGGACGAGAGCGGTCCGTCGGACAAGAAGGCCGAGGGCACCGTCGGTTCCCCGGGGGAGACGGCCGGGGGCGTCAACGCGAACGCCACGAAGGACCATCTGCTCGACGTCGCGCGGAAGCTCGACATCTCGGGTCGGTCGCGCATGACGAAGGACGAGCTCGTCGAGGCCATCCAAAAGGAGAACGACCGCCGCACGCGCCAGGCACGCTGAGGCGTGGCCGTCCTCAGGGGGTGATGACGGCCACGCCCGCCCCCGCGAGTGCGGCGGCGAGCTCGGGAGGCGGCGCGGAGTCCGTGATGAGGTAGTCGGCCTGATCGAGCGGCACGACCTGGGCGAACAGCCGCCGGCCGAGCTTCGTCGAGTCGGCGAGGATGGCGGTCCGCTCCGCCCGCCGCACCATCTCGGCCATCATGGTCGCGTCGCCGAGGTTCGACGTGGAGTAGCCGGACTCGTCGACGGCCCCGACGGCGACGAGTGCGAGGTCGCACCGCAGATCGACCTCGGGGGAGTGCGAGCCGAGAGCGAGCGAGACGGGTCCCGTCGTCGCCTGCGTGATGGTTCTGACGGCTCCGCCGAAGACGTAGAGGTCGCGGATCGCGGACGGGGAGATCTCCGCGGGCACCCGCAGGTTGTTCGTCGCGATCGTGAGGTCGTGGTGGTTGCGCAGCGCCCGCGCGACGGCGAGCGCCGTCGTCCCCGCGTTGAGCATGATGACGGAGCCGTCAGCGACGAGTTCCGCTGCCGCATGCGCGATGCGCTCCTTCTCGTCGACCTGCATGCGCAAGCGGACATCGAGGCCGCGATCGCGACCCGGACCCTCCGCCGCGCTCACGGCGCCGCCGTGCGTGCGGACGAGGACGCCTTCGCGATCGAGCTGATCGAGGTCCCGGCGGATCGTGTCGATCGACACGTTGAAGTGGGCCGCGAGGTCGGCGACGGTCACGCGTCCGACCTCGTTGACGTAGGCGGCCAGATCGGCTTTCCGCCCCGCGGGCAGTCGACGCCCGCGTGCGGGAGCTTGCGCATCCATGTCGTCATCTCTAGCACATGCGGCACGATTCGGCATAGAAGGTGCACAAAGCTGCATCGCGTCGCCGCTCGACCGCGGAGCGCGTGAAATCCGCGTACCGCCGCGCGACCGGCGGAGCTCCGTGTCCCAACTGTGACCTGTGTTCGCGGGGCCGTGCTTGACGGCGACCACCCGATCCCTGCATAATCGTGCTCAAACAGGCATGAAAACGCAGAAGAGCGCGGAATGCCGCACTATCTCGAAGAGGAGACATGATGGCTACACATCGACGTGTGCCCAGTCGGCGGACCGTTCTCGCGAGCATCGCGACCGCCGCGACCGGCGTTCTCGTCCTGTCCGGCTGCGGATCGTCCGGGTCCGGTTCGGGCGCGGACGGCGGCGACGTCACGATCGAGTTCGCGCAGTGGTGGGAGCCCGAGCTCCCGGACGGAGCGTTCCTCGAACTGATGGACCAGTTCGAGGAGGAGAACCCCGGCATCACCGTCGACCTCGTCAGCGGTCCGTACGCGTCGACGAAGGAGCAGCTGTTCGCGGGCGCGGCGTCGGGCACGATGCCCGACGTCGTCGGGCTCGACGGCGCGTGGGTCAACGACTTCGCATCCAAGGGCGTGATCAGCGACCTCACGGCCCTCATGGCCGAGAACGACTACGACGACAGCGAGCTCGCGAGTCAGATCCAGGTCGACGACAAGACCTACATGATCCCCGTCGTCAACTTCGTCTACCCGATGTTCACGAACGACGACCTGCTCGCGGAGGCGGGGGTGGACGCGCCGCCGACGACGCGCACCGAGTTCGCCGACGCGGCCGAGAAGGTCTCGGCCCTCGGCGGCGACGCGTCCGGCTGGGTCCTCCCGCTCTCGCTCGAGGCGCCGAACGGCATCCAGAACGACGTCATGTCGTGGGTGTGGGCCTCCGGCGGCTCGATGCTCGACGGCGGTCAGCCCGACCTCACGAACGATGACGTGACCTCCGCGACCGACTTCATCGGCGAGATGTGGGACGCGGGCGTCATCGCCCCCGGCAGCTTCACGATGAAGGAGCAGGACAAGGTCGAGGAGTTCACCAACGGCCGGGTCGGCATGATGATCGACTCGCTCGCGCACATCAACCTCATCCGCGAGACGAACCCCGACCTGTCGTTCTCCATCTCCGC
>CAKTZW010000039.1 GCA_934636065.1 uncultured Labedella sp. | reverse complement strand
CTTCTACACCGGCGTCATCTACAAGGCGATGGGCTTCCCGACCCGCATGTTCACGGTGCTGTTCGCGATTGGCCGACTGCCCGGCTGGATCGCGCACTGGCGCGAGATGAACCTCGACCCGCAGTCGAAGATCGGCCGGCCGCAGCAGCTGTACGTCGGGCCCGCCGAGCGCGAGTTCCCGCGCCGCTAGGCCGGAGGGGCGCCCCCGACCGGGGTACGCAACTCTCTACTCCGGTCTCTCTACTCCGGTCGGAGGACGAGGCGGTCGACGGTCGTCTCATCGGTCGCGCCACGGCTGAACGGCCACGTCCGTGTCTCGTTCGCGGCCCACGCATCCGTCTGGTCCGTGTAGTGCGGGTGGAAGGCGTGACCAGAGCTGCCCGCGAGGTTGATCCAGGTCGACTTGTCGAAGTCGGCGAGGTCGACGACCTGCCGCATCGAGGGCACCCAGTCGACCGCGTACCCGTCGGGGAGGTCCCACCCCACGGCGTTGACCTCGCTCGATCCGCCCGACGTGGCCCACGGCCCCCGGTTGAAGAGCCATTCGATCGGCGCGATGCCCGACGAGCCGAACGTGGCGTTCCGGAGGTCGAGACGGTGCAGGTCCCCCCAGCGCCACATCGAGGAGTCGTCGCCGAGCAGCCGGCGGCTCTCGGCCCACGCCTTCTCGGCGCTGTGCGTGAGGACGTCCTCGACACCGACGACCTCGGCGTCCGGCAGCTCCCACCAGGGTGACGACGGCTGGTCGAGCAGCCCCTCCACGATGAGGAACCAGCGGGAGCCGCCCGCCGGGGGCAGATCGTCGGGCAGGCGCGGGCGGAAGGTGTCGTCGAGGAGCGTCTTCCAGAACACGTTGAAGAAGGCGGCCGCCGCGCTGTCGGCTTCGTCGTGGTGGTCCCAGCCGGCGAGCAGGTCGCGCGCAGCGGACGGCAGGCCCTCGAGCTCGAGCAGCCGCGGCACGAGGAGGTCCGCGACCGCGTTGCGGTCGTCGGCCTGGATGCGCGACATGTCCTCGGCCGAGATGGGGTCGCCCTCGTCGATGAGCCCGCGGACGAGCGCGTCGATCCGGGCGGCTCGATAGCCCGCATCCCAGTCCGACGTCAGGAACGGTCCGGAGCCGGCCGGTGCGACGGCGTTGTTGGCCGTCACGATGTAGCCCTCCGGCGGATTGAGGACGCTAGGGAGTTCGGAGAACGGCACGAATCCCGTCCAGCCGGCCCCGCTCTTCCACCCGGGCTGCGGGAGCGTGCCGTCCCCGCCGGACCGGATGGGGATGCGTCCCGGGGCCTGGTACCCGATGTTGCCCTCGACGTCGGCGTACACGAGGTTCTGGGAGGGCACCTCGAAGAGCTCGGCCGCCGCTCGGAACGCGTCCCAGTCACGAGCGGCGTTCATCGCGAACACGGCGGACGGCGTCCGGCCCGGCGAGAGAGCCGTCCACTGCAGCGAGAGGGCGTAGTCGTCCTCCGGCAGTCCGGTGGCCGCGGGGTAGTCCTCGGCGATGGAGCCGAACTGCTCCGACACATCCGACACGATCGGACCCCGGGCGGTGGATCGGATGCGCAGGGTCACGTCATCGCCTCCGGCGACGGAGATCGTCTCCTCGCGCACGTCCATCGGCCGCATCGTGCCGTCGAGCTCGAAGCCGTCGCCCTCGACGCGCTCGACGAAGAGATCGGCGACATCGGGACCGAGGTTCGTGAAGCCCCACGCGATCGAGTCGTTGTGCCCGATGACGACGCCGGGCAGGCCGGAGAACGTGTACCCGGCGACGTCGAACGGACACTCCTCGCTCACCGTGCTGCAGCGCAGACCCATCTGGTACCAGATCGACGGGATCGCCGGCCCGAGGTGCGGGTCGTTCGCGAGCAGCGGGCCGCCCGTGTCGGTGTGCTCACCAGAGACGACCCACGCATTCGATCCGATGTCCGTCCCCGCTTCGCCGAGCAGCTCCGGCAGCGAGCGGAGGGCCGAACGGACGTTCCCGAGCGCCTCGGCGGCCCCCTCCGGGAGCGCGGCGGCGGTCGCGGTGGTCGCGGCGGTCGACAGGGGCTGATCGGCACGCGGCGGTCCGGACACGATCGACGGGTGCTCGTCGTAGGGGTATGACGGGTAGAGCTCGGAGAGGCGCTCCGACTCCAGAGTCGACCCGAGCAGCGCGCGCTCGATCTCGTCCTCGAGGTTCGACCGGAGGTCCCACGCCATCGCCTTCAACCACGCGACGCTGTCCACAGGCGTCCAGGGCTCGGGGGAGTAGCCCGGATTCTGCAGGCCGAGGACGGCGTACTCGAGCGACAGGTCGGCGCCCGACCGCGACTCCAGGTAGGCGTTCACACCGCGCGCGTACGCCTCGTAGTAGGAGCGGGAGGTCTCGTCGAGGGCGGCGACCTCCTGCTCGGCGACCGCCCGCCACCCGAGGGTGCGCACGAACGCGTCGGTGCCCACCTGGCTCGGACCGAAGAGCTCGGAGAGCCGCCCCGCCGTCACATGGCGGCGGAAGTCCATCTCCCAGAAGCGGTCCTGAGCGTGGACGAAGCCCTGAGCGGTGAAAAGGTCGAGGGCCGAGTCGGCCTCGAGCTGCGGGATCCCGGCATCGTCGCGCGTCACCACGACCGGCGCGTCGAACACCGGAAGGCGGATCTCGCCCCGCGTCTGCGGGAACGAACGCTGCACGGTCCACAGCCCGAGCCCGCCCACGACCACGACGATGACGGCGACGACGGCGAGGACCCGGACGACGACCCTGCCCACCGGGTGGCGACGCGTGTCGTAGTCGGCCCGTCTCATGCGCACTCCCTGGTGTCGGCCGCCGGTCTCGAGGGAGCGACCCTCAGGTGTGCAGGGCGGTGTTCAGGACGATACCGGTCCGGGGGCGTCGGAGCACCTCTACTGCGTCATGCGCACGGTCGGCCGCCGGTCTCGAGGGAGCGACCCTGAGGTGTGCTCAGGCGTGCAGGGCGGTGTTCAGGACGATACCGGTCTCGGAGCGTCGGAGCACCTCTACTGCGTCATGCGCACGGTCGGCCGCCGGTCTCGAGGGAGCGACCCTCAGATGTGCTCACGCGTGCAGGGCGGTGTTCAGGACGATACCGGTCCCGGAGCGTCGGAGCACCTCGACGGCACCCGTCGTCGAGTTGCGGCGGAAGAGCAGACCCGGGATGCCGCTCAGTTCCGACGCCTTCACGACCGGGCGGTCCTCGGTGCCGGGCTCGACCACGGTGACCTTCGTCCCCGCCGTCACATACAGGCCCGCCTCGACCACGGAGTCGTCCCCGATCGAGATGCCGATGCCGGAGTTCGCACCGAGGAGTGCTCGCGCTCCGATCGCCACGCGGTGCGTCCCGCCGCCCGACAGCGTCCCCATGATGGAGGCCCCTCCGCCGATGTCGCTGCCGTCCCCGACCACGACGCCCTGCGAGATCCGGCCCTCGATCATCGACGCCCCGAGCGTCCCGGCGTTGAAGTTGACGAAGCCCTCGTGCATGACGGTGGTCCCCGGGGAGAGGTGAGCGCCCAGGCGGACGCGCGACGAATCGGCGATCCGGACGCGGTCCGGCGTGACGTAGTCGAGCAGCCTGGGGAACTTGTCGACGCCGGTCGCCTGGATGCCCGCCCGCTGCAGGGAGGGACGGAGGACGTCGAAGTCGGCCGGGAGCACGGGGCCGGCTGTCGTCCACACGACGATCGGCAGGTGGGCGAAGATGCCGTCGAGGTTGATCGAGTTGGGCGGCGTGATCACGTGCGAGAGCAGGTGCAGCCGGAGATAGGCGTCCGGGGTGTCCGCCGGAGGGGCGTCGAGGTCGATCTCGACGGTGACGACGTCCACGGTGACGGTTCGGCGCGGGTCGGCGGTCGCGAGAGCCTCGAGCTCCGCCGGGGCGATCCACTTGTCGCGACCGGTCGGGATCCGTCCGAGCAGCGGCTCGGGATACCAGGTGTCGAGGATCGTTCCGTCCGATGCCCGCGTCGCGAGGCCGTAGCCCCACGCTGATCGGGTGGCCGGGGTGCCGGTCGAGTCGGGGGATGCAGTCGCGGTCATGGTTCCAGGGTAGTTGGACGCGCGGTCCGCCGCGGGCCGTCGACCCCGCGCGGTCACCCGGGGAGGGGTCTCACTAGACTGTGGGCATGGAGCCCCTCGCCCCCTCGCCGAGCCCGACACGACTCGACCTGACGGCGCCGGCCGTCGAGCTCACCCGCACCATCTGCGACATCGAGTCCGTCTCGGGAAACGAGGGAGGACTCGCCGATCTGATCGAGGAGGCCCTCTCGGCGTTTCTGCACCTCGAGGTGATCAGGGACGGCGACACCGTCGTCGCCCGCACCGACCTCGGACGATCCCGCCGGGTCGTGATCGCCGGACACATCGACACCGTCCCTGTGAAGGACAACGTGCCGACGCGGCTCGAGACGATCGACGGGGTCGACTACATCTGGGGTCGCGGGACCGTCGACATGAAGGCCGGAGTCGCCGTGCAGCTCCATCTCGCTGCCACGCTCGTGGATCCCGCCGTCGACATCACGTGGATGTGGTACGACCACGAGGAGGTCTCCGCCGAGCTCAACGGTCTCGGGCGTCTCGCCCGGAACCGGCCGGACCTGTTCGCCGGGGACTTCGCGATCCTCGGGGAGCCGTCCAACTCCCGCATCGAGGGCGGCTGCAACGGCAACCTCCGCATCGAGGTGAGGGCGTACGGCGTGCGCTCGCATTCGGCCCGCAGCTGGGTCGGCGACAACGCGATCCACAAGATCGTGCCGGTGCTCGACACGCTCGCGTCGTACGTGCCGCGCGAGGTGGAGGTCGACGGGCTCGTCTATCGGGAGGGCCTCAACGCCGTCGGCTTCTCCGGCGGCATCGCGGGGAACATCATCCCCGACGAGGCGATGGTGCACATCAACTACCGATTCGCCCCCAGCCGCTCGGTCGAGGAGGCGATCGCCCACATGCACGAGCTGTTCGGCGGCTTCGAGATCCGGGTCGTGGATCAGGCCGAAGGCGCGAGACCGGGTCTCGATGCCCCCATCGCACGTCACTTCGTCGAGGCCGTCGGATCCGAGCCCGCACCGAAGTACGGCTGGACGGACGTCGCGCGCTTCTCGGCGCTGGGCGTCCCCGCCGTCAACTACGGCCCGGGCGACCCGCTCAAGGCGCACGCCGACGACGAGCGCTGCTCCGTCGAGCAGATCGTCGAGTGCGAGCGGGGACTGCGCTCCTGGCTGACGTCGTGACGGCATCGAGCCGCGACTCGGCGACACGGACCGACGATCCGTTCGAGCGCCGGAGTTCGTCGCAGGACGCGTTCCCCTGCGTGCTCCCGAGGGTCCGTCGGCTCGGCGGCGAGAACCCGACCTCGCCGTGACCTCCCGGCCGCGTGCGGGCGATGCGGCGGAGGGGGCCGCGGCGCCGTCTCGACGGTCGGACGACGTCCCGCCGACAGCGGCACCGGATCGCTTCGGGCGCGTCCCGTGGTGGGGCGCCGTGGTCATCGTCTTCGGCGCCGCGCGCATCGTCACGACGCTCATGATGCTCGTGCTGGCGGCGGCGCAGGAGGAGAACGCGTGGACGGGGGCGTCGCCGCGCTACCTCGACTTCGCGTCGATGTGGGACGGACGGTGGTACAACATCGTCGCGGTCGCGGCGTATCCGTCAGAGCTTCCCCTCACGGAGGACGGTCACGTCGGGGAGAACGCGTGGGCCTTCATGCCCGTCTATCCGCTCGTGGTGCGCGTCGTCATGCTGCTGACGGGCGCGGAGTGGGCGCTGGCGGCCGTGGCGGTGTCGGTGCTCGCGGGCTTCGGTGCCGCCCTCGTGACCTACCGGCTCTTCCGCGAGAGGCTCGATCCGGGCACGTCGCTCTTCGGCGTCGTGATCTTCTCGGCGGGCCCCGTCTCGCCGATCCTCCAGGTCGCCTACGCGGAGCCGCTGCAGATCCTGCTGCTGTCGACGGCCCTCCTGCTGCTCGTGCGACGGCGCTACGGTCTGCTCATCCCGGTCGTCGTCGTCCTCGGTCTCACGCGGCCGACGGGACTCGCCTTCGCGCTGCTCCTCGTCCTCCACGTCGTCGTCCGCATCGTGCGCCGGGCGCGCGATCCGTTCCGGCCGGGGGAGCTCCCGGTCGCCATCGGAGCGACGGCGGCGAGCGGCCTCGTGGGACTGGCATGGCCCGCCGCCGCCTGGGCGGTCACGGGATCGATCACCGCCTACACCGACACCGAACTCGCCTGGCGCGCCCCCTACATCGGCTACCAGCACCTCATCCCGTTCACGCCGTGGATCCAGGGCTTCGACTGGTGGTTCGGGTCCCCGTGGGGTGTGCTGCTGCTCGCCGCCCTCGTGGTCGGGTTCACTCTCGTCCTCCTCAGTCGACCCGTCAGGGCCCTCGGCATCGACGTGCGATTGTGGCTCGCGAGCTATGCGCTCTACCTGCTCGCGGTGTTCTTCCCGCAGTCGAGCACCTTCCGGCTGCTCGTTCCGATGTTCCCGCTCGCCGGAGCGCTCGCGGCCCCGCGATCGTGGGTCTACCGCATCCTGCTCGTGTGCGCGGCGACGGCGCTGCAGTGGGTGTGGCTGCTGATCGCCTGGCGCGTTGACGGATACGACTGGACGCCGCCGTGATGCACCTCGATGGTGTCGGGGATTGGCGCGAAGCCGTCGGAATCACGGATAATGGACGTAGTACACGAAAGGGGAGCCGTATGGCCGCGATGAAGCCGAGGACCGGAGATGGGCCGATGGAGGCCGTGAAGGAGGGTCGGCTCATCATTGTGCGAGTGCCGCTCGAAGGAGGAGGTCGCCTCGTCGTGTCGGTGAACGACGCCGAGGCGAAGGAACTCCACGACGCTCTCGCCGGAGTCGTTTCCGCGTGATCCACCCGTAGCAGTGCCGACGGCGCCCGATCCTCGATGGTCGGGCGCCGTCGTGTTCGGGCGCCGAGGCGCTGGAGCGGCGGGGTGGCGGTGCGCTCAGCCCGCGAGCTTGGTGACCTGGAGAAGGCCGTCGCCGACGACCGACAGCGCGCTCACGACGGCGGTCGAGGAGGCCACCTCGTCGATGAGCGAGCGGTAGCCCACGGTGACGTCGTCCCGGGCCGCGGGATCGGCGACCCGTCCCCGCGCGAGGGCGTGCGTCACGACCACGGTGCCCCCGGCCCGCGCGAGTCGCAGTGCGTGCTCGAAGTACTCGATCACCGACGCGGAGTCGGCGTCGATCAGCACGATGTCGTAGGAGTCCTCGTTCATCCGAGGCAGCACGTCGAGGGCGCGTCCCGCGATGAGGCGGAAGCGATTGGCCGCGACTCCCGCGTCGTGGAAGTGCTCGCGGGCCGCGGCCTGGTGCTCCACCTCGCTGTCGATCGACGTGAGCATGCTGCGCGGGTTGCCGGAGAGCAGCCACAGACCGGACACCCCGCTCCCGGTACCGATCTCCATGATGTTACGGGCGCCCGAGGCCGCCACGAGAAGGGCGAGCTGCGCGCCGGTGGCCGGCGACACCGGCTCGACCCCGACCTCGAGGGAGTGGGCGCGGGCTCGCGCGATCGGGTCGGGCTCGACGACGACGTCGTCGGCGTACTTCCAGTTCGCGACGTGCTCTGACTTGCCCTCGTGTGACGACACTGCTGTGCTCCGTGTTCCTCTCGTTGTGCGGGATCGAGCGGGTCGCTCTCACGCCAGGATACGGCGCACCGTCTGGACGATCGCGCAGCCACGGCGGGGTACTCTTGATCCGTGTTCGGACTGACGCCCGAGAAGGTGCTGCTCATCGCGGTCATCGCCGTGTTGCTCGTCGGACCCGAACGACTCCCGATGTACGCGGCGAAGTTCGCCCAGTTCATCCGCTGGCTCCGCGACCTCGCCCGCGGCGCCCAGGAGCGCATGCGGGAGGAGATGGGGCCGGAGTTCGACGAGGTCGACTGGAAGAAGCTCGACCCGCGCCAGTACGACCCGCGCCGCATCATCAAGGAGGCGCTGCTCGACGACGAACCGGCGCCCGTGCTCTCCGCTCCGTCCGTGCGGGCGAGGACGGAGAAGCCGTCGGCGCGGCCGAGCCACCGCTCGCGACTCGAGTCCGGTGAGTATTCGGGACCGCCGCCGTACGACGAGGAATCCACGTGACGTCGGCGCAGCAGCGCGACCCCGAGCCCGACGGCGCCTCGTCGCGACTCGCGCACGCGGAGTCGCTCATCGTCGCCGTCCCCGATCACCCGAGCCCCGGCATCGTGTTCCGCGACCTGACACCGCTTTTCGCCGACGCCGACGCGTTCTCGGCGGTCGTCGACGCGATCGCCGAGCGGTTCGCGGGTCGATTCGACGTCGTCGCGGGACTGGAGGCGCGGGAGTTCCTCCTCGCGGGCGCCCTCGCTGTCAGGTCGGGCACCGGCGTCGTCCCGATCCGCAAGGCGGGGAAACTGCCCCGTTCGGCCGTCGCCGAGACCTTCGACCTCGAGTACGGCACGGCGACGATCGAGGCTCACCATGACGACGTCCCCGCAGGCACGCGCGTGCTCGTGCTGGACGACGTGCTCGCCACGGGAGGCACTCTCGCCGCGGCTCTGCGGATCGGGGAGCGGCTACGGTGGGACGTCGTGGGATGCGGCGTCGTCCTGGAGCTCGACGGGCTCGGCGGACGCCGGAGCGTCGCCGGTGAGGTGTTCGGGCTGTTCCACGCCTGAGCCCGCGGGAAGGGCCGGGCGCGCTGGCCCGGCGGGTCACCGCACCCGGACTCCGAGGGGGCGGCCGGCGAGTCCGCGGCCTCTCGACGCGAGCGCCCCGGCGAGTCCCTCGATCGCGCGGGCGGCGGCATCGTCGGGGGAGCCGATGACGACGGGCACGCCCGCGTCGCCGCCCTGACGGAGCGCCCTGCTCAGGGGCACGCTCGCGAGCAGTGGGACGGGCTCCTCCTGACCGCGGGACAGGCGGTCGGCGACGTCGGCGCCGCCTCCTGTGCCGAAGATCTCGATGAGGGAGCCGTCCGGACCGGAGAACGGCCCCATGTTCTCGACCACGCCGACGACCCGCTGTCCCGTCTGGCGCGCGACGATGCCGCTGCGTTCGGCGACGTCGGCCGCCGCCGTCTGGGGCGTCGTCACGACGAGTACGTCGGCGTGGGGGAGGAGCTGCCCGACGGAGATCGCCACATCGCCGGTCCCCGGCGGGAGGTCGAGGAGCAGGATGTCGAGATCGCCGAAGTAGACGTCCGTCAGGAATTGCGAGATGGTGCGGTGCAGCATCGGACCGCGCCAGGCCACCGCGGTCGACGGGTCGTCGACGAACATCCCGATGGAGATGACCTTCACGCCGTGCGCGACCGGCGGCAGAATCATCTCGTCGACGCGCGTCGGTCGCACCGCGCGGCCCGGCTGCTCCGGATCGGTCAGGCCGAGGAGCCCGGGGATCGAGAACCCGTGCACGTCGGCGTCCACGATGCCGACGGCGAGCCCGCGCGCCGCGAGTGCGACGGCGAGATTCGCCGTGACCGTCGACTTCCCGACGCCGCCCTTCCCGCTCGTGACGGCGACGACGCGGGTGAGGGAATCGGCGGTGAAGGGCATCTCGCGCCGACCCGGCCCGCGGAGTCTCTCGGTGAGAGCCGCCCGCTGCGCCGGGGTCATCACCCCCACCCTGACGTCGGCGGAGGTGACCCCCGGGACGCCCGTGACGGCCCTCCGCACGTCGCTCTCGATCGTGCGCGCGGCCGGGCAGCCCACGATCGTCAGCCGGATGTCGACGCTCACCGCTCCCGACGGCTCGACGGCCACGCCCCCCACCATGTCGAGCGCCGTGATGGGCCGGCGGATCTCGGGATCGATGACGGCGTCGAGTGCTCTCCGGACCCGCTCGGCGAGGCCGTCGACCGTCGGGTGATCCGAATCAGGCACGTGGGCGGTCCACCACGTCGTCGTCGCTGGACGGCGCGTCCTTCTGGTCGAGCTCCTCGAGGAGGGAACGGAGTTCCTGTCGGATGAAGTCGCGCGACGCCATGTCCTTGAGGGCGAGGCGCAGCG
>CAKTZW010000038.1 GCA_934636065.1 uncultured Labedella sp. | reverse complement strand
CGCTCACGCAGGTCGGCGTCATCGTCTGCATCGGGGTCCTGCTCGACACACTGGTGGTGCGCACGGTCCTCGTCCCCGCCCTCGTCTTCCTCACCGGCGACGCGTTCTGGTGGCCCCGAAACACGCGCGAAACACGAGAGTTTGCCGCGAGTTGACGCCGCCGTAACACCCCCGAATCATTGCCTCACTTGACTGATCCTGATCTAGTTCAAGGTCGCCGATCGCCGTCGTGATCGGGGCGGATTCGGGGAGAGTGCTGGCGATGCGGCTAGGTGTGAGGGATGCATGGCAGGCACGACCGAGCGAGGTTCCACTCGATGAGATCCCCCAGACGATGACCGCTGCCGTCATCGAGTCGACGGGCGGTCCCGAGGTCCTCCGCACGTCGACGGTCCCCGTGCCGGAGCGGAGCGGAGCCGAGTTCATCGTGCGGGTCGTCGCCGCGGGGGTGAACCCGATCGACGCGAAGACGCGAGCGGGTCGCGGCGTCGCGGCACAGCTGCCCGGATACCCAGCGGTGCTCGGGAACGACTTCAGCGGGGTCGTCGTCCGATCGCCCTACGAGGCGCACCCCCTGCAGCCGGGCACCGAGGTGTACGGGATGGTGCCCGTCCCGCGCTATTCGGGCTCGTACGGTCAGTACGTCGCGGTCCCGAGCCTGAGCGTCGCGCGCAAGCCGCCGACCCTGTCCCACGTCGAGGCCGCGGCCGTGCCCGTCGCGGCCCTCACCGCCTGGGGCATGGTCGTCGAGCTCGCGAAGGCGCACGACGGTCAGCGCGTGCTCATCCACGCCGGGAGCGGGGGCGTCGGCCACTTCGCCGTGCAGTTCGCGCGGTACTTCGGCGCCCACGTGACGGCGACAGGCTCGACCCGCAACCTCGAGTGGCTGCGCGAGCTCGGTGCCGCCGTCGCCATCGACTACACGACGACGCGCTTCGAGGAGGTCGTCGGCGAGGTCGACGTCGTCATCGACCTCGTGGGCAACGTGCACGCCGACACGGGCTCCCGCTCGCTGCGGGTGCTCCGCCCCGGCGGTCTCCTCGTGAATGCCCCGACGGGGAGCTGGCCGACGATCCTCGAAGAGACCGAGGCCGCGGGCGTCCGGGCCACCACCTACAAGGTCGCCCCCGACGGCGACACCCTCTCGACCATCACCCGCCTGCTCGAGTCGGGCGACGTGAAGGTGTTCGTCGACCGGGTCTTCGAGCTCGACCGGATCGCGGACGCCCATACCGCCGTCGAGGAGGGCCACACCCGCGGCAAGCTCGTCGTGAAGATCGCCGAGAGCTGATCGGGCCGGACGCCGTGGCCCGGCCGGGTCCGGACGCCGCGCCGGGTCGGGAGGCCGCAGCCGGGTCAGGACGCCGCGGCTCCCGACGCCCGGAGCCGGCGGACGACGCGCCGCGTGCGGCGGACGACCCGCCGCAGCGGCACGGCGATCGCCATCGCGACGGCGCCCGAGACCGTGCGATCGAAGGGACCGAGCATCCTCTTCCGCTCCCACGCGCGACGCAGCCCCCACCCGATCCGGTTGAACCGTTGCGGAGGGACGGACGACCGCTCGACGGCCTCCCGCTCCACGAGCGCGGTGAGCAGGTCTGCCCAGTCGTCGGCCTCCCGACCGTGCAGGTAGTTGTCGGCGAGCCACGCGGGATCCGCGTGCGCGAACCGCCCGGCGACGAGCTCCTCCGACCCGGCCAGCAGACCGCTGCCCTCGAAGACCGTGTTGATGAGGCGCGGAGTCACTCCGAAGTCCGACGGCAGCAGGACGGGGACCCCGACGGCGACGGCCTCGAGGGCGGCCGTCGAGCTGATGGTCACGAACGCCTCTGCGCGCTCGAGGTGATCGAGCATGGGGCCGTCCGCCACCTCGACATTCGCGGGGACGGGCCCGCCGGCGAGACCCGGGAGCTCCGGGTCCGCGAGGAGCTCAGCGTAGTCCCAGCGCTCAGCATGCGTCTGCGCCTCGCCCGCGCGGGCGCGCACCTTGATCACGACACGCGAATCGGGCCGCGATCGCGCGAGCCTGACGAGCCACGACAGAACCAGGAGCCGGTCGGAGCGCGCGGACGGCACCTTCGCCTGCGTCGCGAACACCACGGCGGCGCGAGGCGAACGAGGATCGACCGGCCGGTCCCGGGCATCGGGGATGAAGGGGAAGGTCGCGAGGCCGAATCGTGAGCCGACGCCGAGGACGCGCGCGTTCTCGGAGAACTCGCGCACCTCCCTTCGGCTGTGCAGGACGACCAGGTCCGCCTGCTCGCGGTAGACCACGGCCTTCGGTGCCGCCGGGATCGTGATCCCCGGCAGTCCCGAGACGATCACGGGTCGCCACGACCGCGAGACGACGCTCCGCACGAGGACCCTGACCATGGGGCCGCGCACCGACAGCAGGACGGCGTGCGGCCGCGTCGCGCGCACGAGTCGGGCGATCTCGTCGAGCCCCGCGTGCACCGCATCGTCGGGCGTGAACCGGCTGCCCGTGAGAGCAGACCGCAGCTGCCGCTCGCTCGGTTCCATGGGATTCCGCACGACGACGAGATCGGCCTCCCACTCCGCCGGGAGGCGGGTCGCGAGCGCCGCCCCCCACTTCACGTACGAGTCGGTGTCGCCGATGACGAGCAGGCGGCGGCCGGAGTGACGCGCCGTCGTCACACGAGCACGCGTCGGAGCTTCGCCATCGGGGCGTGCTCGCCCGGGAAGACGCGCTTGACGCCGTCGCCCAGCGCCTCCTCCACCGTCCGGATGCCCTCGATGAGTCGCGCGAAGTCCGCCGGCTCGAGGGACGCCGAGTGGTCGGATCCCCACATCGTCCGGTCGAGGGTGATGTGGCGCTCGACGGCGCGAGCGCCCAGCGCGACGGCCGCGAACGAGATCTCGAGCCCGGTCTCGTGCCCCGAGTACCCGACGGGAAGCGAGGGATAGCGGGCCTCGAGGGTCCGGATCGTCCGCAGGTTGGCCTCACCGGCGGGGAGCGGATACGTCGAGGTCGCGTGCAGCAGCAGGAGGCGCGACGGGTCGAAGGTCGCGACGGCGGCGTCGATCTGCTCGAGGGTGGACATGCCCGTCGAGAGGATGACGGGCTTCCCGGTGGCGGCGAGCGCCCGCAGGAGACCGAGGTCGGTGACGGAGGCGGACGCGACCTTGTGGGCCGGAACGGCCAGATCCTCGAGGAACGCGACGGCCGGCTCGTCCCACGGCGAGGCGAACCAGTCGAGCCCGCACAGCGTGGCGTAGTCCCCGATCTCGATGTACTGGTCGCGATCGAACTCGACGCGACGGCGGTACTCGAGGTAGGTCATCGTGCCCCACGGCGTCTCCCGAGGGGTGTTCTTCATGTGCTCCGGGGTCGAGATGTCCGGGGTGCGCTTCTGGAACTTGACCGCCTGCGCGCCGGCCTCCGCCGCGACCTCGATGAGGTTCTTCGCGAGCTCGACGGAGCCGTTGTGGTTGAGACCGATCTCTCCGATCACGTAGACGGGGTGGCCGTCGCCGATCTCCGAGCGTCCGATGGTGATCGTCATGATGATCTCCGTTCTTCCTTGGGGTGTCCCGCTGATTGCGGGTCGTCGATGAGCCGGGTGCGCGCCGCGAGGACGCGTTCGGCGAGTTCGCGCACGGCCCCGTCGCCTCCGCGCGTCGCGAGGACGGTCCGGGCGGCGGCGCGCACGAGCGGATGCGCGTCCGCGACGGCGATCGGCCACCCGACGATGGCGAGGGCCGGCAGGTCGCCGAGGTCGTTGCCGACGTACGCGACGCGATCGAGACCGACGCCGACGCGATCGGCCCACGCTCTCAGGACGTCTCCCTTGTCGCCGCGGGCGTCCTCGCCGTCGACGCCGTGGACGACCTCGACCCGGAGCTTGGCAGCTCGCGCGGCGACCACCGCGTTGCGCTCGGCGGAGAGGATGAGCACCGGGAGCCCCGCGTCCCGCAGCAACCGGACCCCGTGCCCGTCCGCGCGGTTCACGCGCACGGTCTCGCGGCCGTCCTGATCGACGGAGGCCGAGTCGTCGGTGTGGACGCCGTCGAAATCGGTCACGACGGCGTCGACGTCGATCGCGTCGGTGTCAGTGCTCTCGTCGCCCGCCGCCTCCTCGTCGATGGCCGCGACGGCGCGGGCGAGCTCGAGATCGGCGGGCGAGTCGATGTCGAGCCCGTGCCGTTCGGGAACGAGCTGGACCGCGACGCGGCCGAAGAAGCGGTGCCGGGCGGCGCGGAATCCCTCGACGTCCATGACGTAGAAGGCACCGGTCTCGCGGTACTCCCGCTCGCGGTCCTGCCGCCGGGGGCGCGTGGCTCGATCGTGGTTGACGCCGATGACGCCCTCGTGGGGCGCGCCGTCCCGCCAGAGGAACGCGTGCGACTCGGTCGCCGCGAAGATCACGTCCGCCTCGCGGTCGACGACCCGCCGGACGGCCTCGTCGAGATCGAGCGGATCGATGAGCGGCGACGTCGCCTGGAGGAAGACCACGACGGCGGGGGCCGCACCGCGCGCGTCGAGAGCCTCCAGCGCGTGGAGCAACGCCGACTCCGACGACGCGGTGTCACCGGCGAGCCGGGCGGGACGGTCGACGATCTCGGCACCGGCCTGGCCGGCCACGTGCGCGATCTCGGCGTCGTCCGTGGACACGACCACCACGTCGATCATCCGGGAGGACCGGGCGGCCGCGATCGCGCGGGCCACGAGCGGCACCCCGCCGACGGTCCGCAGGTTCTTGCCCGGGATCCCTTTCGACCCGCCTCGGGCCGGGATCACGGCGACGACACGACGGATCTCCGCGGCCGTGACGTCGCGCGCCGACTCCCCCGACCCTGTGTCCATGGGGTGACGCTAAGCGCGGCGAGTAGACGAGAGGTGGCCGCACGGTGAACGCGCTCCCCACCCCGGGCGACCATTCGGCGCGTCGTCCCACCGACACGCGAAGAGGACGGGCGATCCCCCCGGGTGCCGACCCGATCGGCACCCGGGGGGATCGCGTGCGAGGAGAGTCTCCTCGCCGACCCGAGCGGGGAGGGACGTAACCCCCCGGTCCGTCCGTCCCGTCTCGGACGCTGCGTCGCCGGACGGCGACATCGGTCAACAATGCCCGGAGGGCCGGGTCATCTCCGCATGGGACGCACCAATTGGTCCTGTCGGGTGGTCCAAGCCTCCGAGCGCGGGCATCGGGGCGTCCGCCTCAGCGGTCGAGCAGCCCGCGCGCGATCGCCGCGATCGCCGCCTCCTCGCGGGTCGTCGCCCCCAGCTTGCGGTAGATGCTCGCCCGTTGCTTCTTCACGGTGTTCGGGGAGACGACGAGCTTCCGAGCGATCACGGAGACGCTGAGCCCGGAGACGAGGAGCGCGAGGACCTCGCGCTCGCGAGCGGTGAGTTCGAGGAACGACTCGAGCCGCGTGAACAACACGGGCACCTCCGCGAGGTCGTCGAGCAGGGCCGGGCGGGCTATCCCGGCTCCGCGGGCGAGAGCGGCCAGCCCTACCCGATCCGACTCGACGAGGAAGAACCACGGCGTGCGCAGTCGGTCGTTCTCGAGGATCTGGACGGCCTCGGACAGATCGTGCACGGACGCGCGCTCGCCGCCGAGCCGGAGCGAGGCCGCTGCACGCGCGAGCAGGAGCTCTGCCCGGACACGCGGCCGGAGGTTCGCGACGGCCAGGGCGTCGCTCGCCATCGCCACGGCCTCGAGGGACTTGTCCTCGACCAGGGCGATCTGTGCACGGGCGATCGCGGCGGCCGGGTCGTTCTTGTCGAACGACCGCACGGCCGACTTCGCGTGGGCGAGTGCCCCGACCGAGAGGTACAGCACCACGATCACCCGGGTGAGCGCCGACCTGACGAGTGGAGGCACGACGACACGCTCCCGATCGGTCAACGACTCCGTGACCGCCCCGATGCTCGTCAGGGCCCGACCCTCGACCGCATCGACGAACGCACGCACGGGCAGCACGATGGATCGGACCTCCGGGCCGCAGGTCGCCGAGAGCGCATCGAGCAGCGCCGCGGCGCCGCCGAAGTCCATCGCTTCGAGGCGGATGATGATCTCGGCGAGCGCCGCCCAGGACGACCGCGAGGCGGCTTCCATGCGGGCTCGCGCGACGAGGTGCTCCTCGGCGAGAGCCACGGCCCCGCGCAACGCGTGGGCGGCGGCGAGGACGCCGCGGATCGACGCCGTCGTCTCGGGGCGCAGCCTCGGGACGACGAGGGCGCGCTCGGCCGTCCGCACCGCCGAGGCGTACTGTCCGGCGGCGAGGAGGGTGATGGCGGCGTGGAGCAGTGTGGACGCGACGGCATCGGGGGTGTGCGCGCGCTCGTCGACGTCCGCACGCTCCGCCGCAGCGATCGCGTCCGCCGCGACCGAGAGGGCAGGGGCCCAGCGCCCGTCGGATCGCAACGCGATCAACCGCACGGCGAGCATCGCGAGTCGTTCGTCACCCGAGACGTCGGACAGTCGACCGCGTGCGAACTGCTCGGCACCCGTCAGATACGCCGAGGCGACGGACCTCCCCTTCCCGCTCAGCGCGTGCGCGACACCGAGGAGGGTCATGAGGAACGGGAACCGCCGCAGCTTCGACGTGGGCACGGCGAGCAGCGGCTCGAAGGCGGCAGGCGCGTCGTCCGACACGACGGTGAACGAACTGCGCAGGATGCGTTCGGCGAGCGAGTACTGCTCCGTGCGCAGCGCGCGCTCCCACGCCGCTCTGGCATCTCCCCTGCTCCACAGGACCTCGGCGGCAGCGGCCTCGGCGCTCTGCGTCCTCGCGCGGTCCGGAGCCGTCACGCTGCGCTCGAGCACCCGTGCGGTGATGGGGACGAAGTGGAAGCGGGGTTCGTGGCCGTCCGACTCCCAGAATCCGAAGCCGAGCGAGCGCGCTCGATCGAGCCACCCGCTGGCCTGGTGCGGGTCGACGGACCCGAGGCGGGCGGCCTCGACGGCCGTGACGCCGTCGAGGAGCGACGCGCGCTGGAGGAACGACCAGAAGTCGGCGTCGGCCTCACCGGTCGGTGCCCCGGCGGAGGAGATGAGTGCGTCGGCCACCCGGGTGATCACCACGTCGGTCTCCCGCGAGGTGCCGAGTCGGTTGCCCCCGTCGAGCAGCTCGGCGACGAGCCGGGTGGCGAGCGGCATGCCCCCCGTGATCGCGTGCACCTCCTGCGCGAGTTGCGCATCGACGGTCAGGACCGAGCGGACGATGACGAGCGCGCACTCTCTTGCTGTGAAGAGGAGTCGCCGCGGCTCGATCTCCGCGATGTCGAGCGCGGCCCCGTTGCCCGTCCGCTCGAAGGAGCTCGTGCCGCGCGTCACGATGACGACGCGCAACCGGTCGGTCACACGCAGCATGGCACGGAGATCGTCCTCGACCGCCTGGCCGTCGAGCTCGTGCGCGTTGTCGACGACGATCGTGAAGCGGGAGTCGAGGTGGGACGCGAAACGCGTCAGGTACCGCCGCACGTCGGTGCCAGCGCCGATCTGCTCCCGCAACGGGATCCACCGCTTCTCGACGGCCTGGATTCCGGCGTCCTCGATCATCGCGAACAGCCGGTTCCAGAACGACGAGCGGTCCGCGACGTCTGTATCGACGTCGATCCAGACGCCCTCGATGCCGGTCCGGTTCGCCCACTGGGCGACGAGCATGCTCTTGCCGAAGCCCGAGCCGCCGCGTACGACGGTGACGGGGCGACCGGCGTCCAGTACCCCGACGAGATCCGGACGTCGGATCGCCCACGCGGGTTCGACGGGCGAACCATACACGCGCCGATCCGGCGTGCCGCCATCGTTCGACGGGACCCTGAGCGGGCGGGGCTCCCCCCAGCGCTCGCCCCTGTCGTGCGCGCCTCTGTCGTGCGCGGATGCCTCGTCCCCACTCGGCACACTGTTGTGCAATCCAGCCACGCGGACCCCCATCTCGATCGACCAGTGAGGAACACCCTCGCTAAGGGGGACGGCGGCAACGACCGGGAGGAAGAGAAATGGTCCGCCAAATGGTCCGCATCGTCACCCGGTGAAGGGCCGGGCGAACCGGGTCAGAGCGGGTGATCGGCGAGGGCGAGGAGACCGAGTGAGACGGCAGCGCCGAGCGCCGCGGCCGCCGTCGAGACGACGACGAGACCGGCCGCGTAGGCGGCAGCCGCACCGCGCCGACCGTCGCGCAGGAGCCGCACGGTGTCGACGCTCGCGGCCGAGAAGGTCGTGTAGCCGCCGAGCAGCCCCGTCGCGAGCACCGTGGCGACGTCGACGGGCATCACCGTCGCCGAGAGCGGCGCCACGATGCCGATGGCGAAGGATCCGGAGACGTTCACGGCCGCCGTCCCGAGGGGGAGCGTCGTCCGCGACCGTGCGGTCACCGCCGCGTCGACGACGAGTCGGAGGACGGCTCCGACGCCTCCGGCGAGAGCGACGAGAAGGAGGAGGAACGGTGTCATCCGACGTCGACCGGTCTGACGACAGCGACCCCGACGAGAGCCGCCACCACTCCGAGGAGGACCGTCGCGGCCGGATACAGGATCGCGGTCACGACGTCGCCGCCGGCGGCGAGGGAGACCGTGTCACCCGCGAGAGCGCTGTACGTCGTGAAGCCGCCCAGCACGCCGGTGCCGAGGAGGAGTCGGAGATCACGCCCATGCCGAAGGGGGACGACTCGTCCCAGGACACCGACGAGGACGGCCAGGAGGAACGAGCCGACCACATTGATCGCGAGGATGCCCACGGGTACCGCCCAGTCGGACGGCGTGACCGTGACGAGGCCCGCACGAAACGCCGTCCCCGCCGCCCCGCCGACGAAGACGAGCGCGATGGCCCGAGGTGGGGGGAACCACCCGGCCGTGGGGCGCACCGTCGCTCCGCCCTCACCGCTCCGGCCCGAACCGCGCTGGTCGCGGGCATCACCCGTCGGGTCCGCCGTCACCCCTCAGCCCACGGCAGTTCCTCCGCCGCCCGGACGGGCGCGAGCGGCACCACGATCACAGGTTGGCGCTGCCGGTGCGCGAGGTGGGCGGCGATCGATCCGGTGAAGAACTCCTGAAGCCCCGCCCGGAAGCCCGGCTCTCTCGTGCCCACCACGATCGATCCCACCTTCTCGCGTTCGGCGATCGAGCAGAGTCCGGCGGAGGGTTCCCCCTCGGCCGTGACGACGCGCCATCGGACGCCGCTGCCGTCGAGCACGGGGCGCACCTGATCGTCGATCCACGCCGAGTCGATCTCGCTCTCGCCGTTCGCGTCGTACGGCACGAAGGCGACCGAGCCATCCGCCCAGAGGCCGGCCGTGTAGCGCGTCGCGTCGACCCACGCGACGATCAGTTCGGCCCCGAACGCCGCGGCGTAGTCGGCGGCCGTTCGCAGCACGGGGTCGGGTTGCCCCGGGACCACACCGACGAGGACGGGTCGGGACGAGGGTCGAACGGTCATGGCCTCAGCCTCCTCAAACGTGGGAACCGTGCGTCGCTCACGCCCGCCGGAGCACGACCCGGGCGACGCACGCTCAGCATAACGCCGCCGTCACCCTCGGACGATGAGGCGGGGCTCGACGAGCACGTGACCGGCGCCCGGCCGCGCCGCCGACGGATCGACGGCCGTCCCGCCGGCGCCCATCAACAGGTCGAGGGTCCCGGCGGCGACGTCCTCGGGCCGCTGCTCGACGCTCGAGAGACCGAGCGCCTCCGAGACCGGGGTGTTGTCGAAACCGATCACGAGGAGGTCGTCGACTCCCGCCTCGACCGCGGCGAGGTGCGCCCCGAGGGCGAGCGAGTCGCTCGCACAGACGACGGCGTCGGGCACCGGGCCGGGACCCGCGAGGATCGCGGCCATCGTCGCGCGAGCGGCGGGTAGATCGTCCTCCACGGCCCACCGGAGACCGGACGTCGAGAACCCGCCGGCGGCCATACGCTCGCTCCAGCCTCGCGCCCGGTCGTCCCCCGTCCCCGACGGACTCGGCCAGCCGAGGAACCCGATCGTGCGACGCCCCGATGCGATCGCGTGGTCGGTGGCGGCAGCCGTTCCCGCGGCCCCGTCGACGTCGACCCACAGGTG
>CAKTZW010000037.1 GCA_934636065.1 uncultured Labedella sp. | reverse complement strand
ACACTGACGACGGGCCCCACGGGCGGAAGCACGACCGACAGCACCAGCCCGATCAACGCGAGCCCGATCCCCGGCTCGTCGAGCGCCGCAACCTCATCGCGAAGGTTCGAAAGGTCGATACTCATATGGATACCCCTCCGATCGCGATGAAGCTACCATGTCCAGAAGCCACCTGGCGCGTGACGGAGGGGGCCTCCAGATGGTGGAATTCGCAGCACGACCAGAGGCTGCCTATGTCCTGGCGATAATGCTCGCCATCGGCGCCGGACTCGCGGCATGGCGTCGTGAGTCCAGAGCATGGATCACGACGGTGCTGATCTCTACCGTCTTCGTCATCGTCGCGGCGACGCGCACAGACGCACTCTTCCTCACGCCGGTGTACCTCGTCGTGCTCGCGGTGACCGCGCTTATCGCGAGGACGGCGGACCTAGCCGATAGTCCGTTGCTCGCCGGCGAACCGACCTGGCGGAAGGTCCTGCTCGTGCTCTTCCACGAGGCCCGCGTTCGCGAGTCGGCGGAAGCCGCAGCGCGCGCCCCGCGGTCCGTGCCTCCCACCGGACCACACGGTCCCTGAGCCTGTCGAAGGGCGGTCGATGAACGGCGGACAATCAGATCGCGACCCACCGATTACCAGTCGACGAGCGACTCTCCGATCATCCATTGAGCATCATTGGCATCGCTGCTGGCGCGGGTCGGAACAGCACGGGTCGCATCCATCGCGGAGTGGTGGGAGGGGGCGGTTCCCGCCGCGGTGGACTGTCCTGTGCTCGAAGAAATGTTGTCGGGTTGTTCGATCACCAGGAGAGCATATGACCGTTTCGGCGGTCGATGCGCGACCCCGTTGGAGGGGTGTGTGGAGGGAGCGGTGAGCGGGGGACGACAAATGTCGTGCCTGCTGCAGGAGCAGCCGAGATGCCTACTCCCCCGAGCTGTCTCGGAAGATTCACCCACATCCGGTCGCTGTGCGTGAGTTGCGATGACGAGGGGTTCTCCAGTGCGCCGCATCCTCGAGAACATCACGAGGAGATCGTCCTCTCCGCTTCTAACCGGGCATACGTTGACGCAGATACTCCCGCAAGGGCGGATCGCAGACGTAGATGAAGGTGCCGCGCATACCTCGTGTAAGCAACACGGCGTAGATGTTGCGGACGTAGCGCAGGAGGTCATCGTCGGAGTACACGACGCCGAGTCGAGGATTGTTCTCCTTGCCCTTTTTGTCGCGGTAGCTGGCTCTGTCGAAAATGATCGCGTCGCGGTCCTCGTCGTACCGGAGATCCGGCCCGATGATCACGCCGGTGTAGTTGAGGTCGTAACCCTGTACCGTGTGAATCGACCCGACTTCATCGACGGCACCTGCGGAGTTGATCCAGTCCTTATCGGTTTGATTCCAGCGCAGTCGTTCGCCCCCGAGTTCGATGTCGTACCTGGTCTTGTCCGTTTTCGTCTTCCAATCCCAGGCAAAACCGGCGACAAGGCGGGCGAGGCCGACATTGGTGTCGAGTCGACGAATCTCCGACCGCAGCTCCGAGATGTCGTCGAACAGCCGGAAGTCGTAGGCGCCAAAGGAGCGCTTGATAGCTGGAGTGATGCCCTCGAGAAGGTCCCGGATGAACGGGATGTAGTCGTCTCCAGCTTTTACTCGCATCTGCGAGGTGAGCGGATAGTAGCGATGAGTTGAACGCGCGCCGGAGATCACGCCACGGACCCTCGGGGTAGGAAGATCGGCGGGCCGAACGCTCTGATTCTCGTCGAGGAGAAGTATCCGGTGACGGCTTCTCGCAACGATCCAGTCAAGCTGTGTGTACTTGTCGCTGTCAGCGCCGAACAGCGTCTCATTGACCTCGGTGAAGGCGCGATTCTGAGCTGGTGACGACTGGTTGGCCCGCTGGTTGAGCCGATGCGCTTCGTCCACGATGACCAAGTCGTATAGCGCGCTGCGTCGCCCGAGCTGCACGGGCGACAGCACGTCGATCCGTTGGAGTCCCGGCGTCTTCTTGAAGACGCGCTCAACGGACTTCCGGAGCGACTGCTGAGGCACGACCATTGCCATGGTGGTGGCGGCGAGCTGGTCGCGGTGCTCCCGTACGAAGAACTCTGAAAAGATGGAGTCCTGATCCGGCTCGTCACCCTCAATGCTCTCGGCAATGTCTCGCAGGAGCTTCAGCAGGTAGATGCCTACGACGGTCTTGCCGGTTCCCGCGCTTCCCTGGACGACGATCGTTCCGCCGTTGGCGGGTGACGGCGAAGCGAGATCTTCGAGGAGGCCCGACACGATGTCCTCCACGGCAACCGCCTGATCCTCGGTCAGCGTCTTGAACGGCGACAGCTTGAAAAGGTCGCTGTTCTCGATCTCCGGAATCGACCGCGTAAAGAGATTCTGAGCACGCATCTCGGCGAAGATGTCGGCAAACGTCTGGCGGTATGCGGTGCGGTCGTAGTAATCGGCGTCGGTGATACCGCTGTTGTGGTTGAGAACCTTCAGCTTGCCATCACCGGCGAACCATCGAATGAGGTGAGACTCGAGATCAAGGCAGACGGACTTATTGAAGGTCTCATCGATGACCACTCGCATCTCGCGCACGTGTTCCTTCGTGCCGGACTCGCGATGCTGCTTCATGCGGTTGGCCACGTTGAGCGACTCACCGACGTAGACCTGATCGTCACCGGTCAAGGTGTACACGACAGGCCAGTTGGCTAATCTGCCAGACGAAGCGAGCCAGGCCTTGATCTCGCGGGTGTGGAAGCGAGCGTGTTCGATCCTAAAGCCGGTCATACTTCTCGCTTCGGCCTCGTGCCTTCTGCGACGGGTACTTCTCCCGCGTTACAGTGAGTTTGTCGAGTATCAGTTGCTCCGGATCCGCTCCGATGCGGTCGGCTAGGAGGAAGCAGTACGTAAGCACGTCGGCGAGTTCCTCGCGCAGCCGGGCTGGGTCTGCATCGTTGTTCCACTGGAAGAGCTCGAGCAGCTCCGCCGCCTCTATCGAGATGCTCTTTGCCAGATTCTCGGGCGAATGGAACTGCGCCCACTCCCGCTCAGCGACGAATGAACGGAGCTGGGAAAGAGGACCGACGTCAGCCATGATCGCCAAGTTACCGTGTAGCGCGCCGAAGCGCGTCCTCCGAGAGCGGGGGATGCGATCCTCCTCGGGTCCGTACTTCACTTGAAGCACTCGAGGAGTTTGCCTGTCTCGAGCGCGCCACTCTCGGCACGGTTTTGCGGGCGTATGAAGGTGCGGGCGGTCTCGTTCAGCGACGAGCCGACGGAACTGGAGACACTGCGAAGAGGGCTGGTGCAGCCGCCCGAACTGGGGACGGCGAAATTAATCCGGTGCTCATAGCCTTCGAAGGTTCACCGTGGCGAGCTTGCGGCTGCGCGCGGTCTCCGGCAATCGAACGAAAGAAGTCATGGTCGACATCAGCCCAGCTCAACTTTCGCTTGAGCTCAATGTCCCTCAGAAGGCGATCCGAGATCTTCTGCGAGATGAGTATGGCGTTCTTCCGCCGGGAACCACTCGATGGTTGTTAGACGATGAGCGCGCCGACGTTGTGCGTCACCGTTTATCAGACAGAGGCCGCTCTGAGCGCAGAATCTGGTCCCTCGAAATCGGTGACACGGTCCGGCGACGGGAGCTTCATGCGGCGTACGGCGGTCAACAGCAGGGTGGAATTGTCACCCCGCGGAATGTCCGCGACATCATCGTGTTCACCGATGTGCGAAGCGGCGCAGAATTTGGATACGACCTCTTCGAAGGTCCTCAACCCGATGGCTCCTATTGGTACACGGGAGAGGGCCAACAGGGAGATCAAGTCTTCGAGCGGGGGAACAAAGCTCTGCGGGACGCGAATAGCGACGGCCGACCGATCCGACTGTTCGCAAAGGACGGGGTCAACGCGACGTATGTCGGGCTGTTCGCGACCGGCGAGCCTACATTCCGCATCGATACGATCCCTGATGTCAACAGGAATCCACGAGCCGGGATTATTTTCAACCTGGTTCCGGTCGACGCGAACCTGGCCGCCGTGGTTGAGGGAGCTGCAGCAAGGGCATCGGCCACGATTGCCGTATGGTCTCCGCCCGATGCGTCCGATGTCGTTGTAGCCCAGGCAGAATCGTCCTTGCCGGGGGACCGTGTCGTTTCACGCATTGAATTCGAGTTGCAGGGGCAGTTTGGCGAGTGGGCGACGAAGCGGGGAACGCCACCGAAGCGTCTGCGCCTTGAAGTGGCCGCTACGACAATTGAACCGGATCTCTACATTGAGGAGAAGGGTTGGGTCGTTGAGGCGAAGAAGTCGACGGGGCGCGCTTACATTCGTACGGCAATCGGGCAGGTCCTCGACTACGCGAATAATGCGCGAGCGGCCGGCATCACCGGCGCGATCCCCGTCATTCTGCTGCCCGGTCGACCAGACGCTGATCTCCTCGACCTCATGTTGAGTCTGGGGATCACCGTCGCCATCCGAAACGGTGATGACTTCTACATGGAGTCGGCCTGACCGGAAAGTAGTCGTGCCACCGGCAGGTCCGGCTTTGCCCACTCTCGAGCGAGAAGGGAACTTGCGTCGACCCACTCCAGTCGGTCGTGGTCCGCGCTTTCGGTTGGCTCAGGACCTTCTAGCTCGCAGGCGAAGCACATGAGGCGAATAGTCTGCCCACCAACCACAGTGTCGTCAGTCGTGAGGTGCCGGCCTACGCGAATCGTCACTCGCAATTCCTCATGAATTTCTCGCATGAGCGCGGATTCGGGCGATTCCCCAGCCTCGATCTTGCCGCCCGGGAACTCCCATAACCCACCTGCTGAGCGATTCGCGTTTCGGCGACACACGAGGAAGCGGTCGCCCCGGTAGATGACAGCAGCAACAACCTCGAGCACTGGAAGCGGTTCTCCCAAGAATCAACTCTCCGATCTTTATGTGAGATGCCTTCAGAACATCGTCACGGACTCCGGCGGCATCGGTAGCGCGGGCCGAGGTGAACAGCAGTCGAGACGCGCTTTTACGCAAGATACGCGTAGTCCCCCACGGCCCGCATCGCCATCTCCGCCGCACCCAGCAGCACGGCGTCCTCCCCGAGTGACGCGGTCGCGATCTCCGGTACGCGCTGGATGCGCCCCTCCAACCGGGCACGGAGCGCGGGGGCGACGAAGTCTGACTCGCGGTCGAGGCCCTCGCCGAGGACGATCGTCTGCGGGTCGAGGATGCTCGCGATGGCGCCGAGGGCGCGGGCCACGTCGTCGAGGACGGGGTTCGCGAGCGGCAGGGCGCGCTCGTCGCCTGACCGGGCTTGGGCGATGAGTTCCATCGCCGTGATGCTGCCGTCGTGGGGACGCCCGCCTCGTCGGCCAGTCGTGTGATGGTCGCGGCGCTCAGGCGCGTCTCGAGATCACCGGTGTCCTCGAAGCGCTCGTCGAACGGTGACGACCCACGAGGAGGAGGCCGATCTCGCCCGCCGCGAGGTTGTGGCCCCGGTACACCGACCCGTTCGTGACGATGCCGGCGCCGAGGCCCCGTTCGAGGAGCACCGTCACGGAGTTCGGGCTCTGCCGCCCGATCCCGCGGTGCAGCTCCCCGATCGCGAGCGCGTTCGCGTCGTTCTCCACCACAACCTCGACGTCGCGCCCCTCCGCCAGGTCGTCGACCCGCAGCTCGGCCCAGCGCGCCGGGTCGAGGCCCGAGATCGCGTCGGTCGGTGTCACGATGCCCGTCACGGACACGCCCACCGCGAGCGGGGGAGTGCCACGCTCCTCGCCCTGCCGCACGAGCTCGTCGACGACAGAGCGGTAGACGGCCAGGCCGCGGGGCGATCGACCGGCGGGCAGCGCACGCTCGACGCGCTCGACCACTCGCGCGCTCCCGGCGAAGGCGAGCACGACCGGCGGCCGGCCGCCCGTCGACGCCTCCACTCCGCGGTGCTCCACGAGCCCCTTGGCCATGAGGGCCGCCGTCAAGCGCAGTTGCTGAGCGTGTCGAAGCACGGGCTCAGCGTCCGAACTCGGCTCACCGTCGTCACTGCGCGGACGGTTGCCACTCGTTTTTCTCGCACTGGAGGAGATCGCGGAAATCGCCGTCGTCGGCGTCCATTGACAGTTGCTCGGTAACGGTCGTGGTCGGTAGCACGCCGACCACGACCGGACGGCCGACGGGCCAATCAGCGCCGGACGAGCACTGCGCCACGATGGTCCACTGGTCGTCGTCCTCACTGGGGTGGTCGGCGAGGTCCGGCAGAAGGACCTCGGTCAGATCGATGACGATCGTGGTGTCGATCGAGGTGGGCAGGTCGGCCCGCATCGCCTCGAGGTCCTCGCCGACGTAGTCGCGCACTGTGACCGACTGGGTGCAACCCGCAAGGAGAACAACCGACAGCGCCGTGAGCGAAAGGCGTTTCATCGACGGCATCGGCACCCACCTCACTCGACGCAACCGTGAAACAGAGGTCGGCCGCCATAGACTCTATCCAGATACGCACTAGGCGCTGCTGGAGGTCGAACATGGACGCGTTGCGACGAGAAAGTCTTGCGGTATCGATCGCGACGGCGATGTCCTCAATCGCGACCGGACTATTCGTCACGCGTTGGGGTGCGACTCCCACGACCATCGGCGGAGGCTGCCTCTTCGTGGTCGTCTTCGGGTCCTCCGAGCTCGTGAATCGGCGTCGTCGCGTTCGCCAGCGGTCCACACGGTAGCGTTGGCGCGACTCGGCACCGGGAGCTGACTACCGCCGGCCCATCCGCACGAGGAGCCACACCATCGCGACGACGTTGAGCAGGGCGGCGCCGACGATGCCGGTCCACGCGAAGTCGTAGAACGCGGGGACGAGGGGGTTCGCCGAGGCGTCCGAGCCGCGGTCGGCGCCGATCCAGTGGGTGACGAAGGCCGCAACCACCACGACGGCGAGAGGCGCGACGACCGCGACGCTCTTCTCCCGGCGCGTCCACATCGTCGACGCCGTGACGAGCGCGACGCCGATCAGCCAGCCGACGAACGGGACGACGAACCCGCCGACACCGAGGGCGATCGCACCCGCGATCGCCCAACCGCGCTTGCTCGTGAGAGGCGGTCGCTCGATCACCACGGTCGTGTAACCCGTTGATGTGGTGACGGGTGCGGCGCCGACGTCGGCGGCGTTCCGCGCCTCGCGGGCGATGAAGGTCGGCTCGCCGAGTTCGGCGATGCGGCCACGGGCGTCGGAGTCGCTCAGCCCGTCGAGCTCCTCGGCGACTCCCGTCCAGATCTCACCGCGCAGCGGTTCGCGCACGTTTCGGAGGGCGTCGGAGAGCCGATCGAGGTGGCGCCGCGCGGGTTCGGCGTCCAAGGCACGTGCTCTCTCCACAGAACGCGATCGACGGTGCGAGACCAGGCGAGCCGCAAGTAACCTTGCCGAGTGGAGTCAGACCCGCTTATCCTGAGCAGTGCGCATCGGCATGGCGTGTCGGAGGAAGCGATGCTTCACGCACTGCGGTTCCCGGTCAGACGATTCGTGCAGAACGACTCGATGGTGATGTTCATCGGTCCCGACGCGGACGGAGTTCTCGTGGAGATCGGCGTCATCGAGTGGCACGGAATCATCGCCATCGTTCATGCGATGCGGCCGGCGCGTTCGAAGTATCTGAGGTGACCATGATGACGAGACGATCCATCGACGAGATCAAGGCCCGCGCCGACGAATTCGCGGACGCCTTCGAACGGTACGAGCCGAGACCCGGAGACGACGGAGCAGCGCTCCCGCCAGCGATGGCGGTGAAGCTCGCAGCGTGGAGACGCGACACGGCCGAGCGCGAGCTAGCGGACGCGGTGCGCGCGGCGCGAGAACAGCACGTGTCGTGGCGTGAGCTCGGCGAAGCGATCGGAACCAGTGGTGAGGCGGCACGCCAGCGCTACGGGGCGAGCGCCTGAACCGACCGGCCACCGCGGGCGGGTCGGCGCGGCCTTCCTTTAGCTTCCACTGCGTTTGCGGCGTGCTCGTGCTCCGAAGGCGTCGAGCGCGGCGAGCGCCCCCTCAGCCCGCCCATACCCAAGGTTTCACGGAAAAGCTTGGGTATGGCGGCTCCCGTCCTGCTTTCTGAACACTCGATCGTTCACTGGGCACGGGCGCTTCGACAGCCTCAGCGACAGCGGCGCGGCTCACCCTCACGCGGCGATGCTGAAGGTGTCCGCGAAGCGGCCGAGGAGGTCGCGGCGGCCGCGGAGGATCTCCACGGCGCCCGTCGCGATGGCGCGCTCGGCGGCCAGCTCTCCTGCGATGAGACGGTGCAGGCCCGGTCCCGCCACGAGGGCGAGATCGGCCCCGCCGAGGTCCGCGGGGGAGTCCTCGCGCGACACGTCGAGCCGCGGTCCGTCGACGCGGACCAGCAGGCCGGCGTCGCCGACGCGCGCCGCGTAGGCGGTGGCGGGAAGCGCCGCTGCGACGTCGGGCCGGAACGCGGTGCGCAGGTCCATCGTCATCGAATCGGGCGTGATGATCTGCTCGTCGCGCGGATCGCCCATCGTCTTGAACCCCCACGCGCCGAGCGCGAGGATCACGGGTTCGAGCTCACGGCCGTACTCGGTGAGCTCGTACACGATCACGCGGGAGCGCGGCGCGCGGCGGATGACGCCCGCCGCCTGCAACTCCTTGAGCCGCGCCGCCAGGACGTTGCTCGGGATGCGGGGAAGACCCGCCGCGAGCTCGCCGTAGCGGCGCGGGCCCACCAGGAGGTCGCGGATGATGAGCAGCGCCCAGCGCTCACCCACGAGCTCGAGCGCCTGGGTGATGCCGCCGTACTGTCCGTAGTCGCGGGCAGCCACGGACCTCAGGCCTGCTCGGCCGCGTAAGCCTCCGGGCCCTCCGCCGACGCCTTCGGGTCCATCCAGCCGAACTCGAGGAGGTTCCCGTCCGGGTCGGTGAGCTGACGCTGGTACATGAAGCCGAAGTCCGACGCCGCCCGCTCCTCGGTTCCGCCCGCCGCGAGGCCCTGCTCCGCGGCGGCGTCGACCTCCTCCCGGCTGTCGAAGAAGATCGCGGTCGTGACGGAGACGGCCTGCGTCGGCTCGCCGATCGGGCGGTCCGTGAACGTCTGGAAGAACTCCCGCGTCAGCAGCATGAAGTAGTTGTGGTCTGCGTCGACCACGACGCACGCCGCATTGTGATCGGTGAACAGCGGGTTGATGGTGAACCCGAGGGCCGTGTAGAACTCCTTCGCCCGGTCGAGGTCGGTGACGGGCAGGTTGACGAACATCTGGGGCATAGTCTTCTCCGATTCGAGGTGGTCGTGGGGAGGTGCGGCTAACACTTGCAAAAAACAAGTGGTGCGTCAAGAGCCGCGTCGCTAGCCTGATCGCATGACCGACGACCGCGTGCTCGCTCCCGCTCCTCCCGCCGACGGCTCGAAGCCGAAGGGGCCGGCTTCCTACTTCCCGAGCATCGAGAAGACCTACGGGAAGCCCGTGCAGGAGTGGCTCGACCTCGTCTCCGAGCGCTTCGCCGCGGGGGACGCGCACATGGAGATCGTCGACACGCTCAAGAGCGAGCACGGCCTCGGACACGGGCACGCCAACGCGCTGGTGGCCTACGTGAAGGCCGTCCGGGCGAGGTGATCCGCGGCCATCCGGTTCGCCCGGAGCGAGCCGTTACTCGGCGCGGAGCATGCGCACCCAGCCCTCCTCGATACCGTCGGCATCCGTGAAGTTGAGCTGCACGACACCCTCGTAGTCGAGGCGGTACTCGCTGTGAAGGCGGGCAGAGCACGTCATCGTCTCCGAGATGAGCACCCGCTTCTCCTGGTCGACCGCCGCCGTCTGGAGCTCGTCGGCGCAACTTATGACGTGAAAAACGTCTTTGGCACGGTCGGCCTGCGCGCGCCGGTGGACTACACCGTCGTCAACGGCCGCATTACCGTAGAAAACGGTCGCCTGTGCACCGTGGACGAGCCGGTCGTTGCCGAAAAGGCCGCCGCCGTCTGCGACCGCTATCTGAACATGCATTGACCGCATCAGCGGCCTGCATCATATTATTTCAAAGGAGCTATCATCATGAAAAAACTGCAAAACCTTACCGCGATCATCGCCGATTTCGCGCTCATCACCGCGCTCCTGTGCGGCTGCGCGAGCGATGCACCGCAGACGAACGGCACCGACGTTCCCGACACGGCCGACATCACCTTTGACACCACCGAGACCGACTTCGGC
>CAKTZW010000036.1 GCA_934636065.1 uncultured Labedella sp. | reverse complement strand
TAACCGCTTCGGGGCCCGAATCCCCGAACGCCATCGTGGACGGGACTTCCCGAAAGACGCTCCCGCTGCGATTCGACGGAGCCGACGTTCCCCCGGACGTCGTCGCGCCGTTCCAGTTGTGGAGTCGCACCCTCCGCACCTGTTGAACCCGAACGACAGTTGCCTATCAGGAGGCTTGTGCATGCCCATTTCGATCGATCGCGCCCACGGTGAGCCCTTGCGTCTCATGGTGATTGTGGGCAGCGTCCGCCCCGGCCGTGCCGGGCTTCCCGTGTCCCTCTGGGTCCACGACCGCGTCGCCGAGGTCGGCGGGTTCGAGATCGACTTCGTCGATCTCGCCGAACTCGCCCTGCCCTTCATGAACGAGCCGCTCGACCCGAAGCTCGGTCGTTACTCGTACCGCCACACGCAGGCGTGGAGTCGTCGCGTCGAGGCGGCCGACGCTTTCGTCTTCGTCGCTCCGGAGTACAACCACTCCTACGCGCCGGCGCTCAAGAACGCCATCGACTACCTGTTCCACGAGTGGTCTCGCAAGCCCGTCGGCTTCGTCAGCTACGGAGGGGTCGCCGGCGGTACGCGCGGAGTCGCCGCTCTGCTCCCGGTGCTCCACGGGCTCGGACTGGTCCCGACCGCCGCGACGGTCGACGTGCCGTTCGTCCGGCGGCAGATCGACGACGGCTTCTTCCTCCCCACCGACCGGCAGTCCGCGGCCCTCGACTCCCTGCTCATCGAGATCAAGGAGCTCGACGAGTCGCTCGCGCTGGTGCGTCGCGAGGCCCTCGCCGTCCGCTAGCAGCTCGAGCCGAGGGGTCACGACCCCATGTCGCACGAAGGGGCCGTCCACTCGGGCGGCCCCTTTGGACGTCGTCAGGACGGTCGGACGTCGTCAGGACGGTTGGACGGGGACCGGTTCCGTATCCGCGAGCGGGCTCGCGTCGCGTCCTCGGAGGTCCGGGTGCCATCTCTTCCCGACGGCGGGCACGAGGAATCCGACGAACGCGAGGGCGATCGCCGCCCAGAACGCGCCGCTCGGGCCGCTCTCGTCGATGAGGAATCCGGCGGCGGCCGAGCCGAGGGCCGCACCGATGAGCTGGCCGGTGCCCACCCAGCCGTACGCCTCGGCCGTGTCGCTGAACTTCACGCTCGCCGACACGATCGCGAAGAGGACGGCCAGAGCGGGGGCGATGCCGATGCCGGCGATGAAGAGGGTGACGGCGAGCCACCAGGCGTCGAGGAAGAGCGCCGCGAGGGCCACGCCCGCGAAGACCACGAACATGCGCCTGGCGAGGGCCCACGGGCCGATCGGGACGTGTCCGAGGGCGAGACCACCGGCGAGGCTTCCGACGGAGAAGACCGCGAGGACGAGCCCGGCCTCGAGGCCGTCGTGCCCGAACGTGGCGACGACGCCCGCTTCGATCGCGGAGCACGCGCCGATGAGGAGGAATCCGACGATCGTCGCGAGCAGCACGGGCGGCTTCGCCAGGACCTGGCCGAGCTTGCGCCGGCTGCGCGGGATGCGGACGCGGCCGACCTCCGGTGAGGCGATGAACCAGATGCCGCCGGCGACCATGATGGCGACGGCCAGCATGATGCCCCACACCGTCCCGACCTGCGTCGACACGAACGTCGTGATGACGGGGCCGAGCACCCAGATGATCTCCTGCGCGGAGGCGTCGAGGGAGAACAGCGGCGTGAGCTGCGACGACGTGACCATCTTCGGGTAGATGGTGCGCACCGCCGGTTGGATCGGGGGAGTGCTGATGCCCGCGACGAAGCCGAGGGTCATGTAGAGGGGGACGGGCAGATCGAGGAGCGCGATCGCGCTCACGACGACGACGGACACGACGAGAGTCGTGACGAGCACGTTCCGCATGCCCCACGAGCCCATCCAGCGGCTCGTGAGCGGGCCGGCGATGGCCTGGCCGATGCTCGTGGCGGCGAGCACGAGCCCGGCCGCGCCGTAGGAGCCGGTGACCTGCTCGATGTGCAGGAGGAACGCGAGCGAGAGCATGCCGAAGGGGAATCGTGCGAGCAGCTGCGCGCCGATGATCCGGGCGACGCCCGGGGACGCGAGGAGACTTCGGTAGCTGGACACAGGAGAACAGTGTATGGCGCGGCCCGCGACGCGACACGCCGTGTCGATCGACCGCCCGAATGGAATGTCGGTCGTCCCGGATACGTTGAAATCTGTGGAGGACACGCGCGGATCGGCAGGTGGATTTGGCGTCGAATCGGCGTTTTTCCCCGTTCGGGGGCCGCGGCCGATCCGGTGGACAACGGAGTGGATAACTCGTGAATCCCGTGGATAACCCGGTGGAAAACTACATCCGTGTAACTACTACCCCTTGGGGTGCAGACTCGGTGGCCTCACTAGATGTAGTATCGGAAGCCCGGTGGGAAACACCGGAGGATCGGGTCGCGACACCGGTGGAGACAGGACTCCTGCACCCCGCCGGAACGCGCGAGACGGCCTCCGCAGGCCCGCCGGCGACAACTTCCAGAACGACCAGCTTTCGAGGAGAAAGGTCACCCATCATGGCGATCACCGTTTACACGAAGCCCTCCTGCGTTCAGTGCACGGCCACCTACCGTGCGCTCGACAGCAAGGGCATCGAATACGAGGTCTTCGACCTCTCCGCCGACGAGAAGGCGCTCGAAGCGGTCAAGTCGCTCGGCTACCTGCAGGCCCCCGTCGTCATCGCCGACGAGGACCACTGGTCGGGCTTCCGCCCCGACAAGATCGAGGAGCTCGCGCAGCGCCTCGCGTAAGACCGATGTGACTCGCGGGGAGGGCATGGCCCTCCCCGCGACACGGGGACGACGATCCCCGACCTTGACTCGATATATCTCTGCTCGACACCGGCACCGTTCGGGAGGCGCTGCATGTACACGGAGGCGGTGCGCACGCACGACGTGGGCGGCCATCCCGGCGGCGACACCGGGCGTCTCGTGTACTTCTCGAGCGTGTCGGGCAACACCAAGCGGTTCATGGACACGCTCGGGCTCCCGGCGAAGCGCATCCCGCTCTTCGCCAAGGACCCGGCGCTCACGGTCGACGACCCCTATGTCCTCGTCCTGCCCACCTACGGCGGCGGGACCGAGGGCGGAGCCGTGCCCAAGCAGGTCATCCGCTTCCTCAACGACCCCCACAACCGTTCCCTCATCCGTGGCGTCATCGCGGCGGGGAACACCAACTTCGGCGAGGCCTACGGCATCGCCGGCGACATCATCTCGGCCAAGTGCCACGTGCCGAACCTCTATCGCTTCGAACTCTTCGGAACCCCCGATGACGTCGAGCGGGTTCACGACGGATTGGAACAGTTTTGGAACAGACAGTGACGGAGATCCCCGCGGTCACGGGGATGGATTACCACTCCCTCAACGCGATGCTCAACCTCTACGGGCCGAACGGCGAGATCCAGTTCGACAAGGACCGTGAGGCGGCGCGCGAGTACTTCCTGCAGCACGTCAACCAGAACACCGTCTTCTTCCACACGCTGAAGGAGCGCCTCGACTACCTGGTCGAGAAGCAGTACTACGAGAAGGAGGTGCTCGACAAGTACCCCTTCGAGTTCATCTCGCAGCTCAACGACCTCGCCTACTCGAAGAAGTTCCGCTTCCAGACCTTCCTCGGCGCGTTCAAGTACTACACCTCGTACACGCTCAAGACGTTCGACGGGAAGCGTTACCTCGAGCGCTTCGAGGACCGCGTCGTCATGACGGCCCTCGGTCTCGCCGACGGCGACCAGCAGCTCGCGACGAACCTCGTCGAGGAGATCATCTCCGGCCGCTTCCAGCCGGCCACGCCGACGTTCCTCAACTCGGGCAAGGCGCAGCGCGGCGAGCTCGTGAGCTGCTTCCTCCTCCGCATCGAGGACAACATGGAGTCGATCGCCCGCGGCATCAACTCCGCGCTGCAGTTGTCGAAGCGCGGCGGCGGCGTCGCGCTGTCGCTCTCCAACATCCGCGAGTCGGGTGCGCCGATCAAGCAGATCGAGAACCAGTCCTCCGGCATCATCCCCGTCATGAAGCTGCTCGAGGACTCCTTCAGCTACGCGAACCAGCTCGGGGCCCGCCAGGGCGCCGGTGCCGTCTACCTCTCGGCGCACCACCCCGACATCCTCCGGTTCCTCGACACCAAGCGTGAGAACGCGGACGAGAAGATCCGCATCAAGACCCTCTCGCTCGGCGTCGTCATCCCGGACATCACGTTCGAGCTCGCCAAGAAGGGCGAGGACATGTACCTGTTCTCCCCGTACGACGTGGAGCGCGTCTACGGCGTGCCCTTCGGCGACATCTCCGTCACGGAGAAGTACCAGGAGATGGTCGACGACCCGCGCATCAAGAAGACCAAGATCAAGGCGCGCGACTTCTTCCAGACGATCGCGGAGATCCAGTTCGAGTCCGGTTACCCGTACATCGTGTACGAGGACACCGTGAACGGCGCGAACCCCATCAAGGGCCGCATCAACATGTCGAACCTCTGCTCGGAGATCCTCCAGGTCAACACCCCGACCACCTACAACGAGGACCTCTCGTACAAGGAGATCGGCAAGGACATCTCCTGCAACCTCGGGTCGCTCAACATCGCGCTCACGATGGACTCGCCGAACTTCGGCCTCACCGTCGAGACGGCGATCCGCGGGCTCACGTCGGTGTCCGACCAGAGCCACATCTCCTCGGTCCGCTCGATCGAGGACGGAAACGACAAGTCGCACGCCATCGGCCTCGGTCAGATGAACCTGCACGGCTACCTCGCCCGTGAGCGCATCCACTACGGCAGCGAGGAGGGCATCGACTTCACGAACATGTACTTCTACACGGTGCTGTTCCACGCGCTGCGCGCCTCGAACGCCATCGCGATCGAGCGGAACACCACGTTCGAGGGCTTCCGCGACTCGACGTACGCGTCCGGCGCGTTCTTCGACAAGTACATCGACCGCGCGTGGGAGCCGGAGACGCCGCGCGTCCGCGAGCTCTTCCTCTCGGCCGGTGTCGCCATCCCCACCCAGGAGGACTGGGTCGCGCTCAAGGCGTCCATCCAGGAGCACGGCATCTACAACCAGAACCTCCAGGCGGTCCCGCCGACGGGCTCGATCTCGTACATCAACAACTCGACGTCGTCGATCCACCCGATCGCGTCGAAGATCGAGATCCGCAAGGAAGGCAAGCTGGGCCGCGTGTACTACCCGGCGCCGTTCATGACGAACGACAACCTCGAGTACTACACCGACGCCTACGAGATCGGTCCCGAGAAGATCATCGACACGTACGCTGCGGCGACGCAGCACGTGGACCAGGGCCTCTCGCTCACGCTGTTCTTCAAGGACACGGCCACGACGCGCGACATCAACAAGGCGCAGATCTACGCATGGCGCAAGGGCATCAAGACGATCTACTACATCCGGCTGCGCCAGCTCGCCCTCGAAGGAACCGAGGTCGAGGGCTGCGTCAGCTGCATGCTGTAGCGCGTTCATCCCCATCGGTCCCTGAGCCTGCCCGCCCTGAGCCTGTCGAAGGGTCGAAGGGCGACACGCTCAGGGACCGTAGCCCCGCATCACCCACAACTCCCCGAAAGAAGAGACCACGTGTCTGAGAAGCTCAAGCTCATCGACTCGGTCCAGGCCATCAACTGGAACCGCATCGAGGACGAGAAGGACGTCGAGGTGTGGAACCGCCTCGTGAACAACTTCTGGTTGCCGGAGAAGGTGCCGCTGTCGAACGACGTCCAGTCGTGGAACACGCTCACCCCGTCCGAGCAGCAGCTCACGATGCGCGTGTTCACGGGGCTCACGCTCCTCGACACCATCCAGGGGACGGTCGGTGCGGTGTCGCTCATCCCCGACGCCCTCACGCCGCACGAGGAGGCCGTCTACACGAACATCGCGTTCATGGAGTCGGTGCACGCGAAGAGCTACTCGTCGATCTTCTCGACCCTCGCGTCGACGCGCGAGATCGACGACGCGTTCCGCTGGTCGGTGGAGAACCCGAACCTGCAGAAGAAGGCCGCCATCGTCATGGAGTACTACCGTGGCGACGAGCCCCTCAAGCGGAAGGCCGCCTCGACGCTGCTCGAGTCGTTCCTGTTCTACTCGGGCTTCTACCTGCCGATGTACTGGTCGAGCCGCGCCAAGCTCACCAACACGGCCGACCTGATCCGCCTCATCATCCGCGACGAGGCCGTTCACGGGTACTACATCGGGTACAAGTTCCAGAAGGGCCTCGAGAAGCTCACGGAGTCGGAGCGGCAGGACATCAAGGACTACACGTTCAGCCTGCTGTACGAGCTCTACGACAACGAGGTGCAGTACACGCAGGACCTGTACGACGAGGTCGGCCTGACCGAGGACGTCAAGAAGTTCCTGCACTACAACGCGAACAAGGCGCTCATGAACCTGGGCTACGAGCCGATGTTCCCGAAGACCGTCACGGATGTGAACCCGGCGATCCTGTCGGCGCTCTCGCCGAACGCCGACGAGAACCACGACTTCTTCTCGGGGTCGGGCTCGTCGTACGTCATCGGCAAGGCCGAGAACACCGAGGACGAGGACTGGGACTTCTAGGTCCCGGCGACGGGTCACGATCGATCTGTCCGGACTACGCACGACGAAGCCCCCGACGCAGCGCGCGTCGGGGGCTTCGTCGTGCGTGCCTCTGACCGCTCGATCGCGGCGCACGCCGCGGGGCGCGAGCCGACGACCGTCTTCCCCCCGGAAGACGGACCAGAGCCGGCGCCCCGCGGCGCTCTCACTGCCGACGCAACGGGAGCGCTCGACAGGGGGAGGGGCGGCGGCATCGACGGACACCCCCGCCCCAGTGGAAGAATTCGGAGCCGACGTCGCAGCGGATTGCCGCCCGCGACGCCGCGGTCTGGTGTGCAGCCTGGCCGAGCGGTACAGTTCCCCCACACATCCGAGGATCGCTCAGACAATCGGAGGCGACGATGCCATGCCGGTGATCTTCTCGAGGTCGTCACGCCGACTGGACCTCGCCGCGACGACGTTCGACGCCCTCACCCGGCGTCCGCTCGACCCGGGCGACGGAGACCGGGCCCACGTCGCGCTCGTGGTCGTGCACGGCATGGGCCGGCAGCGGAAGGGCGAGACGCTTCTCGAGTGGGCGGAACCGATCGCCACGCGCCTCCACGAGCTCAGCCGCCGCGGGGAGGACGGGTCCACGACGGCCGGCGTCGTGATCCGTGACGTCGTCATCAACGGTGAGGGCGAGTCGCGCGTCGTCGTCGACGTCACCATGCCGACCGAGGAGGGGTACAGGACCCGACGGGTCCGCATCACCGAGGCGCGCTGGTCCGAGGCCTTCATCGCGATGACCAACGCCGAGGTCTTCCACTGGGGCGCCGGTTTCGTCTGGAAGGCCTCCGGCCGGATGGTCCTGCACTTCTCGCGCACGGTGTTCCTCGCCCCCGTGTCCGAGCTCTGGAGCATGATGCGCCCCACGCTTCCGGCGACGTCGACAGCGCCGGCCGAGTCGGCGAGGACGTCGCCGGTGAGGCGCGTCCTCCGACAGGTGGCCAGCGCGGTCGCGCTGCTGTTCGTCGGTCCGCTCACCGGCGCCATCGTGGTGGCGATGGCGGTCGTCGTCCTCCTCATCGCGATCCTCGTGAGCGTTCTGCTCCCGCTCTTCAGCGTCCTGCTCCTCAGCCCCGGGATATCCACGCTCCTCCGGCCGCTCGTCGAGATCCTCGTCGAATTCGTCGGTGACGTGGGCGTCTGGCGGGAGAAGCCGCTCCGCGCGATGGCGATGCGCCAGATCGTGCACGAGGAGATCGTGAAGGCGAGGACGTCACTGATCGACGACGACCCGGTGCTCGCGGTGCTGGCCCATTCGCAGGGGGCCGCGGTCGCGGCGCGCGTCCTCTTCCGTGACTACGACCACACCGCGACGCCCCACGTCACCTCGTTCACGACCGTCGGAGCGGCCGTGATGCTGCTCGGGAACACCCGGTGGTCGACGGGCGACACATCGACGTTCACGCCCGTCGCGGAATGGCTCTGCGTCAAGCCGGCGCTCACCTGGCGGAACTACTGGGCGATCTGGGACCCGTTCTCCGCCGGCCCGATCGCGGACAGCAGTCGCGGCCGCCTCTCCCGCTGGCGGCTCGCCTACGGGCACAGACCGCGGGTCGAGGTGCCGGGTCCGAGCGAGCATCCCGTGCACAATACGGCCCAGCCGTTCACCGATCACCAGACGTACCCGCGGAACATCGTGCAGGTCGTCGACCCCGTCGCTCGAGAGCTCGTCGGTCTCCCGCCGGCCGAGCCGGACCGATCCCGGACGACGAACCGCTCTCACGTCCGATCGGTGAAGTCGAGAGGAGTGCTGTCGCTGTCCGGCGTCGTGCTCGCCGCCGTCGTGCAGTTCAGCCCGTCGGCCAGGGGTGCGGTCGCCGGATGGATCCAGTGGCTCGACGCCCGGCTCGACGACCTGTTCCGCTGGGTCTCGTCGTTCACTCCCGAGCCCGTCGGCACCGACGTCTCCCTCGGCGTGCTCACCACGACCGGTCCGACGGCCGGGCTCACCGGGTGGGGGCGACTGGTCACGGCTGTGGTCGTCGTCGCCCTGGTCGTGTGGGTCGCGAACCTGCTGCGTGCGTGGGTGAGACGGAAGCTGGAACGGAAAGACGACGCCGGCGGGACCTCGATGGTGATCATCATCGAGGCGGCCGTTCGCCTCTTCGTGCTCGTCCTCATCGCCTGGGTCCTGCGCGACCAGATCCTGGCAGCCGGGGACCGGCTGCAGGCGTGGGCGACGCCGGTGTTGTTCGGCACGCTCGCCCTCATCGGCTTGTCGGCGTTCCTCTCACCGTTCTTCGCCCGGGTGCCGAGCATCGTCCCCGAGGAGAGACCGTCGGCGCCCTCCTGCTGACCGCGCGGGCTGCGGCCGCGATCGTCCCCCCTCAGACGATCGAGACCGCACCCCGGGCGGCGGAGGCGTCGACCCCCGACAACGCCGGACGGCCGCGGCGAACCGGGCCGATCCCGACGAGAGCGTCGGAGTAGCGGCGCTCAGCAGGCGTCGCGAGGCGGTCGGGCACGTAGACGACGCCGCTCGAGCGGGTCGACCCCGGGCGCGACAGCACCCGCAACGCCCGCTCCCACATCCGTGCCATCGGCCTACCGCCCCTCCGTCCGCGTCCTGCAGGACGCCCTCATCGGAGGAGACGCAGTCGGAGCCCGATCATGACGCCGGTCGGGCCAGATCGGTCGACGGGCGCGGAACCAGCCGCCGGGGCAGACCAGTCGGCGAGCGCGGGACCAGCCGCCGCGGGCAGACCAGTCGACGGGCGCGGAATCAACCGACGAGCGCGGGATCAGCCGTCGAGGGCGGAGTGATCCCCGAGGGAGTGCCAGGTGCGGTTGTGGTAGACGAGCGGCGCGCCGTGTTCCCGGGCGCCGGGCTCCGCCGCCGTCTGGCTCGTCTCGAGGGCATGAACGGCGATGATCGTCGAGTTCCCGGCTTCCATGCGGTTGATGACGCGACCGCGGATCCACGTGCTCACGCCCGTGAACACGGGCTCGCCCGACGGCAGTCTCGTCCACGCATCGGCATCCGCGAAGCGGTCGACCCCGCTCGTCGCGCCGAGCTTCGCGAGGTCGAGGCGGTCGGCGTCGAGGATGTGCACGACGAGAGTCTCGGCCGTCGTGATGACGGGGGCCGCGGACGACGACGACGAGATCGAGAACACGAAGATGGGCGGCTCGGCACTCACCGAGAAGACCGACGTGGCCGTGAGGGCGGCCGGACCGGTGCCGTTGTCCGCCGTGATGAGGGACACCCCCGCGGCGTGGTGGCGGAAGATCGCCTTGAACTCGTCGGGGCCGACGCCGTCGAAACCGTGCCGCGGGCTCGACTGCTCGGAGAAGGACGCTGCGGAGTTCGTGATGCTCACCGGGGTTCCTCGATCTCTCATTGCCATCATCACAACGCGTCGACGCGCCGTCGCATTCCAACCTCGTCGCATCGGAGACGCACGGCAAGCCGGGTTACCGACTGTGACGGCCCGGATCCGCGCCTAGGCTGGCGGGATGACGGTGCTCATCTCCGCTGAGGAACTGGCCGGGCTGATGGGATCGCACGCTCCCGTCCGCGTCCTCGACGTGCGCTGGCGGCTCGATCGCCCCGACGGCCGCGCCGACCACGCCGCCGGGCACATCCCCGGCGCCGTGTATGTGGATCTCGAGAGCGAGCTTGCGGGGCACGGCGGCCC
>CAKTZW010000035.1 GCA_934636065.1 uncultured Labedella sp. | reverse complement strand
TGGGGCACGCGCCGTCCTCCCTCGAGGCGGCCGCCGACTCGACCCTCCCGGTGACTCTCGTGCAGGCGCCGTGAGAGGGATCCGGAGCGCGGCGAGCGTCTCCGTTAGCCTGGAAGCCACCGACAGGAGGACGTCGTGACGGATCCCCGTTCCGCTGACTCGCAGCAGCCGGCGCAGCGACCGTCGTCCGCGTCGCCGCCGAACCCGTCGTTCGCGCCGCCGTCGAGTCCCGGGTTCGCGCCGCCGCCCGCGGCGGGAGCGGCTCCGGCGCCCGGTTCCTGGCCGGCGGCCGGTGCCGTGCCGTTCACTCCGCACGGGCGCACGACCGGCGGAACGGCCGTCGCCGCACTCGTGCTCTCGATCGTCGGGGCCGTCATCGGCCTCTTGGTCGGATGGGGCTTCCCCGCGTCGATCATCGGGCTCGTCCTCGCGCGCCGCGCACGACGCGAGCCCGGCTCGTCCCGTGCTCTGCCCGCCTGGTCGGTCGCGCTCGCCGTCGTGAGCGGTCTCGGCTCGGTGGGATGGCTCGCCTACAGTCTCGTCGTGATCCTGACCTGAGTCGTCGCGCCGGCTGGGAGTGGCGGACTGAGCGCGCGCGTTGTGCTCCGTCGTGGCGCGATGCCAGCATGAGGGTATGACGAATCCCGACGGATCCCCTTCCCCCGACGCCGCCTCGCCGCACGGGGGAGCGTTCCCCCCGACCGCGGGAGCCGAGGGCCAGCAGCAGCCGTATGCTCAGCAGCCTCCCTACGGCCAGCAGGTGCCCTACGGACAGCAGCAGCCCTACGGACAGCAGCAGTACAGTCAGCAACCGCCGTACGGTCAGCAGTACCCGCAGCCCGGGCCCGCGCAGCCGCTTCAGCCGGGGTACGGTCAGTGCCCGCCGGCGGCGACCACGAACACGCTCGCGATCATCACCATCATCGCCGCCTTCGTGTTCCCGATCGTCGGGATCGTCACCGGCCACATCGCACTCGGCCAGCTCCGCACCTCGGGGGAGCAGGGGGCGGGGCTCGCGAAGGCCGGCCTCATCATCTCCTACGTCTACACGGGGCTCATCGTCGCGATCATCCTGCTCTCGATCGTCGCGCCGTTCGTCATCTTCGCGATCATGGCGCCCATGATCGGCTCCATCCCCACGAGCCCCTGACGCCGTCGGTCGGATCGGCCTCGTCGGGACCGTTCAGACCCGTTCGGCGATCAGAGCGCGGTGGCGGCCCCCGACCCGCGTGAGGACGACGGTGGCCGCGTTCGGGCCGGACAGCGCCATGCGCTTGCGGAAGACGGCGGGATCGATGTCCGCGCCGCGTTTCTTGACCTCGAGGACGCCGACCCGGCGGCTCCGCAACTCCCGCTTGATGGTCTTCTCGTCGAGCGGGAGGTTCGCGACGATCCGGAAGGCCGTGGCGAAGGGTGTCGACTCGAGCTCGTCCGACGTGAGGTAGGCGATCCGGTCGCTCACCATGCCGGCCCCGATCCGGCGCGCGAGATCGCCGATGAGTCGCGCGCGGATGACAGCCCCGTCGGGTTCGTAGAGATACGCGCCGAGCGGGCGGACGGCCTCGTCGTCGCTGTCCGCCGATGCCGTGAGTTCGTGAGTCCCGACGTCGGAGACCACGAGCGCCGCGCGGCGGACCCCGTCGCGCGCGAGCGCGCCCGTCCAGACCCCGAGCTCGACGACGTCGCCGTCGACGCTCACCCACTGCGCCTCGGCGTGCGAGGGGATGCGGTCGCGGTCGAATCCGGGGCCGAGCTTCATCCCCACCGGCACGCTGTCAGCATGGCGCCACAGGGATTCGAGCGACGGCGAGTAATCGTCGGGGTCCGTGATCCGGGAGGTCTCGGAGTGACCGGCCGTTCGCCGGGCCGGATCGGCGAAGACGGCGTCGAAGTCCGACACGTCGACGCCCTCCGCGTCCGCATTCACGACGGTCGACTCGGCGAAGGGCGCGAGGTTGTAGCTCGCGATCGCCGCGGTGACCTCGTCGACCTCGACCGCGGTCACGGCGAGCTCCAGGCTCGCCAGCGCGAGGGCGTCTCCACCGATGCCGCACCCGAGGTCCACGACGGAACGAAGACCCGCCGACGCGTAGCGGCCGGCGTGCAGAGCCGCGACGCGGAGTCGCGTGGCCTGCTCGAGTCCGGCCGCCGTGAAGAGCATGCGGTCGGCGAAGGGACCGAACTTGCGTCGCGCCTTCCGCCGGAGCCTCGCCTGGCTGACGACGGCGGCGACGAGCGAGGGGGAGTGCCCGGCGGCACGCAGTCGCGAGACGGTGGAGAGCACGTCGTCGTGCTGCTCGATGGAGACCGAATCGAGGAGCGCGAGTCCCGTGGGCGTGAGGAGCTCCACGAGTTCGGCTCTGTCCATTCCGCCACGCTATCAGCGCGTCGACGCGTGTTGGCACTCACGTTGCACGAGTGCCAGCGCATCCGTAGACTGGCGTTAGCACTCTCGTAGTGAGGGTGCTAACTTCAGTCTTCGCACAAGAAAGAGGTCAACCGTGTCGGTCTCCATCAAGCCGCTCGAGGATCGCATCGTCATCCAGCAGGTCGAGGCGGAGCAGGTGACTGCTTCCGGTCTGGTCATCCCGGACACCGCCAAGGAGAAGCCCCAGGAGGGTGAAGTCGTCGCCGTCGGCCCCGGCCGCATCGACGACAACGGCAACCGCGTGCCCCTCGACGTCGCCGTGGGCGACCGGGTGCTCTACTCGAAGTACGGCGGCACCGAGGTGAAGTTCGGCGCGGACGAGTACCTCGTTCTCTCGGCGCGCGACGTGCTCGCCGTCGTCGTCCGCTGACGATACCGCTCCTCCGACAGGGCCCGCTCGACTCCGGTCGAGTGGGCCCTGTCGTCGTCCGGGGAGGGCCGGAGCCGGGTCCCCGCACCACGGCCCGTCGCTAGGATCGACGGGTGACGGACACGACCGCGGCGAGGACTCCCCGATCCGAGCGTCCGGCGCCGGGGGAGCGGAGCGCTCGCGGCGGCCTCGGCTTCGCCGCCTCGGCGTACCTGCTGTGGGGGCTGCTCCCGATCTTCTTCATCGCGCTCGCGCCCGCCGGTCCGATCGAGGTCGTCGCTTGGCGGGTCGTGTTCTCCCTCGTCTTCTGCGCCGTCCTCATCACCGTGACGCGGTCGTGGGCGCACGTCGCGGTCGTGCTCCGGAGCGGTCGCACCATGGCGCTCATGGTGCTGGCATCGCTCCTCATCCTCGTCAACTGGCAGACGTACGTCTTCGGGGCACTGAGCGGTCAGGTCGTCGACGCCGCGCTCGGGTACTTCATCAACCCGATCTTCACCGTCCTGATCGGCGTCTTCCTCCTCCGGGAGCGACTGAGACCCGCGCAGTGGACCGCCGTGGGCATCGCCGCCGTCGCGGTCGTCGTCCTCGCCGTCGGGCACGGCAGCGTGCCCTGGATCGCCCTCATCCTGGCGACGTCGTTCTCCCTGTACGGCTACCTCAAGAAGCGAGTGGGCGGAACGGTCGACGCGCTCTCGGGTCTCACGATCGAGAGCCTCACCCTGCTCCCGCTCGCGGCGGCGGCACTCGTGATCGTCGGCGCGACGACGGGCCTCGCATTCGGGTCCGCCGGCATCCCGCACATCGTGCTCATCGTGCTGTCGGGTGTCATCACCGCGGCGCCCCTGCTGTTCTTCGCCGCCGCGTCGCGTCGTCTCCCTCTCGTCACGATGGGTCTCGTTCAGTTCCTCGCGCCCGTCCTGCAGTTCGTCGTCGGCGTCGCCCTCCTCCGTGAGGAGATGCCGCTCGAGCGCTGGATCGGGTTCGGCCTCGTCTGGCTCGCGCTCGTCGTCCTCGTGGTCGACATGGTCGCGAGCGCACGGTCCTCCCGGAAGACGACGCCGGGACCCCGCTGAGCGACGGATCCCCTCGTGAGAGCGCGCTCAATCCGCGGAATGTAACGATTGGGTCGCGTTACACGGCCGTAACAGGACCGTATTGTGTCTGGTTCGACCCCCCATTAGCTTTGGTGCACGCGTCGGTAGACCCTGCCGAGGCGATCTTCTCTATCTGAGGTAATTGAAGGAGCACCATGAGCGTATTCGCGAGCCCCTCGCGTTCACTCCGGCGACGCGTCGGCGTCGGTATCGCGACGGTCGGCGTCGGCACTCTGCTGCTGGCCGGCTGTTCGACGGCCGGAGGCGGAACCGACGAGGGCGAGAGCGAACCGAGTGCCGAGGCGTGTGGACCCGATGCGGCCACCACGGCGGAACTCGAGCCCGCGGAGATCACCGCAGCGCAGGACCGTGACACGACCCTGACCCTCGGCTCGATCCTGCCCACCACCGGCACCCTCGCCTACCTCGGCCCGCCCGAGATCGCGGGCGTCGACCTCGCCATCGCCGACATCAACGCGTCGGAGTCCGGTGTGCTGGGCGGCAACGCAGCCGTCATCCACCGCGACTCGGGCGACACGACGACCGACATCGCGACGCAGTCCGCGAGCGACCTGCTCAGCCAGGGCGTCTCGGGCATCGTCGGTGCGGCGTCCTCGGGTGTGTCCTTCACGTTCGTCGACCAGGTCACGGGCGCGCAGGTCGTCCAGATCTCGCCCGCGAACACGTCTCCCGACTTCAGCGAGTACGAGGACGGCGGCTACTACTGGCGGACCGCTCCCTCGGACGTCCTCCAGGGTCGTGTGCTCGGTAACCTCATGGTCAGCGACGGCGCCACCAACATCGGTCTCCTCTACCTCAACGACGCCTACGGCACCGGCCTCGCCGAGAACGTGAAGACGGCCGTCGAGGCCGCCGGTGGAACGATCGTCGCGGAAGAGGCGTTCAACGAGGGCGACAGCCAGTTCAGCTCGCAGATCGACGCCGTGATGGCCGAGGACCCCGACGCGATCGCGCTCATCGCGTTCGACCAGACCAAGGTCATCGTCCCCGAGCTCGTCGGCACCCAGGGCTTCCCGGGTGAGGACATCTACTTCGTCGACGGCAACCTCGCCGACTACTCGGCGGACTTCGACGAGGGAACGCTGAACTGCGCGCAGGGCACCCTGCCGGGCGTCCTGGCGAACGACGACTTCAAGTCGCGCCTCCTCGGCATCAACCCGGATCTGAAGGACTACAGCTACGCTGCGGAGTCGTACGACGCCGTCATGCTCATGGCGCTCGCGGCGATCGCCGCCGATGACGCGTCAGGCCCCGGCATCCAGAGCCAGCTGCAGCAGGTCTCGGCCGATGGTGAGAAGTGCGAGACGTTCGACGCGTGCTCCGAACTGCTCGCGGCCGGTACCGACATCGACTACGACGGCGTCTCCGGTCCGATCACGTTCGACGAGAACGGCGACCCGACGGAGGCCTACATCGGCGTCTACCAGTACGGGACCGGCAACACCTACTCGGCGACCACGAGCGAGTTCGGCTCCCTCAACTAGTCACCGCGTGACCCTGACGGGGCGTCGGATCTTCGGATCCGGCGCCCCGTTCGTGTGTCCTGTGGGCTCGTCGCGGAGGGGCGGCACGCGCTCCGCGGCAGAGAGGTGTGCCTGAGGACTCGCAGAAGGCCCCCGGACGGTGTCCGGGGGCCTTCTGCGAGTCCTCACCGAGCCGGCGGTGCCTAGTGGCCCTGATCGGCCGCCAGGGTGCCGAGGTAGAGCTCGATGACCTTCGGGTCCTGGGCGAGCTCGCGGCCCGTCCCCGTGTACGCGTCGCGCCCCTGATCGAGGACGTACGCGCGGTCGCAGATCTGAAGGCAGCGCCGGGCGTTCTGCTCGACCATGATGACGGACACGCCCGCCCGGTTGATCTGGTGCACGCGCAGGAAGGTCTCATCCTGACGCACGGGGGAGAGGCCCGCCGACGGTTCGTCGAGGAGCAGCACGGACGGGTCGATCATGAGCGCGCGGCCCATCGCGACCATCTGACGCTCGCCACCGGAGAGCGATCCGGCGCGCTGCTTGCGCCGCGATCCCAGTTCGGGGAAGAGGGTCGCCACGAACTCGAACCGTTCCGCGAAGAGGGAGGGCTTGAGGAACAGCCCCATCTCGAGGTTCTCCTCGATCGTGAGCGTCGGGAAGACGTTGTTGTTCTGCGGCACCATGCCGACGCCCTTGGCGACGAGCTTGTTCGCCTTGAGGCCGGTGATGTCCTCGCCCTTGAGCGTGACCTTGCCGCCGCGGATGTTGACCTGCCCGAAGATCGCCTTGAGCAGCGTCGACTTGCCGGCACCGTTCGGGCCGATGATGCCGATGAGCTCGCCGGGGTAGGCGTCGATCGAGCACCCGTTGAGAATGTTCACGCCCGGCAGGTACCCGCCGACGAGGTCCTCGGTGCGCAGCACCGCCTCGCCGCGATCCAGTGTCGCCGTGCCGGACGACTGCGCGCTCGCGTCGCTCATGACTTGTCCTCCTTGGAGTGCTGGTGCTCGTGGACCTCCTCGGCGGCCGCGATGGCCTCCTCGACGAGGTTGTGGCCACCCGTGAGGTCGCCCAGGTCGGTGTCGTGATGCGCGCCGAGGTAGGCGTCGATCACGGCCGGGTCCTTCATGACCGTGTCCGGCGGGCCCTCCGCGACGACCTTGCCCTCGGCCATGACGACGACCCAGTCGGAGATGTGGGTGACCATGTGCATGTCGTGCTCGACGAACAGCACGGAGGTGCCGTCCGACTTGAGGTTCTTGATGTGCCCGAGCAGCGACTGGGTGAGGGCCGGGTTCACGCCCGCCATGGGCTCGTCGAGCATGATGAGCTCGGGATCGCTCATGAGCGCCCTCGCCATCTCGAGGAGCTTGCGCTGACCGCCGGACAGCGACGCGGCATAGTCCTCGCGCTTGGCGTCGAGCTTGAACCGCTGCAGGAGCTCGTCGGCCTTGACGGTGATCTCCTGCTCACGCGATCGCCAGAGCGGACGGACGAGCGCCGTGAAGATGTTCTCGCCCGGCTGCTTCGTGGCGCCGAGGAGCATGTTCTGGAGCACCGTGAGCCGCCCGAGCGACTTCGTGAGCTGGAACGTGCGGACCATCCCCGCTCGTGCCACCTTAAAGGCCGGCACGCCCGCCAGGGAGCGGCCGTTGAAGGTCCACGAGCCCGTGTTGGGTTTGTCGAAGCCCGTGAGCAGGTTGAACATCGTCGTCTTACCGGCGCCGTTCGGGCCGATGAGCGCCGTGATCTTCCCGCGAGGGATCTCGAGGTGCGCGACGTCGACCGCCGTGAGGCCGCCGAACGAGCGCGAGACCCCGTCGGCGACGACGATCGGGTCGACCTTCTCGCAGCCCGGACCGACGGTGCCCTTCACGAGCGGGTGGGTGGAGGGGATGGCGGTCGCGGTCGTGCCGCTCGCCGGGATGTCGCTAGACACTGAAGCTCAGCTCCTTCTTGTTGCCGAAGATGCCCTGTGGTCTGAAGATCACGAGCAGCATGAGGGCCACGCCGACCAGCATGAACCGGATCTGTCCGGCCTGCGTCGTGGAGAGGAATCCGAGGAAGCCGGATTCGATGGCGCCGTACAGCACGCCCTGGGTGAGGGAGAGCACGACCCAGAAGATCATCGCGCCGACGATCGGACCGAAGATGGTCGCGGCACCGCCGAGCAGCATGATCGTCCAGATGAAGAACGTGAGTCCCGTGGTGTAGTTCGCCGGCTGGACGGCGCGGGGCAGGATGAAGATGATGCCCGCGACCGATCCCATCACGCCGCCCATGACGAGCGCCTGCATCTTGTAGGAGAAGACGTTCTTGCCGAGGCTGCGCACGGCGTCCTCGTCCTCGCGGATCCCCTTGACGATGCGGCCCCATGGGCTGCGCATGAGCAGGAACACGAGCAGGCTCGCGAGGATCACGAGGGACCAGCCGACGATGCGAACCCACCAGTCGTACGCGTTGTAGGTGAAGGGGCCGAAGCCGTACGTTCCCTCCGGGAGCGGGTTGCTCGCGGCGAACGTGCCCTTGAAGCCCGACAGGCCGTTGGCCGCGCCGGTCACCTCGGTGAGCCCCGTTGTCGTCACGATGTAGCGGACGACCTCGGCCGCCGCGATCGTGACGATGGCCAGGTAGTCCGCTCGAAGCCTCAGCGTCGGGATGCCGAGGAAGAGGGCGAACAGCACGGAGGCGATGAGCGCGCACAGGACGGCGATCGGCAGGGGCGCCCCGAAGTGGATCGTCGGGATCGCGAAGCCGTAGGCGCCGATGAGCATGAACGCCGCCTGACCGAAGTTCAGCAGGCCGGTGTAGCCGAAGTGCACACCGAGGCCGATCGCGGCGAGGGCGTAGGCCGCGGTGGTCGGGCTGATGAGCTCGCCGACCGCGTTGCCGAAGATGTTTCCCCAGTCCATGATTTCCTTCCTAGCCGATCCGCTCGCGGCGGCCGAGAATGCCCTGAGGGCGCAGCAGCAGCACGAAGATCAAGACGATGAGCGCCGCCGCGTACTTGAGGTCGGCGGGGATGACGAGGGTCGACAGCTCGACGAAAAGGCCGACGACGATCGACCCGACGAGCGCGCCGTAGGCGGAACCGAGTCCGCCGAGCGTCACCGCCGCGAACATCAGGAGCAGGACCTGGAACCCCATGTCCCAGGACACCTGACGGTAGAGGGCGAGCATGACGCCGGCGAGTGCCGCCAGTCCGCCGGCGATGACCCAGACGATGCGGATGATGCGGTCGACGTCGATCCCGGAAGCGGCCGCCAGGGCCGCGTTGTCGGAGACCGCTCGCGTGGCCTTCCCGATCCGGGTGCGGGTGAGGAAGAGCGCGACCCCGACGAGGACGATGACCGAGAGCACCATGCTGAGGACCGAGCCCGTCGTGATCCGGACCGGGCCGAGCGCGATCGCGTCGGACAGGCCGACGTTCATCGTCTTCGTGTCGCCGCCGACGGTGAAGAGGTAGAAGTACCGCAGGAGGAGCGCGAGTCCGATGCTCACGATCATCGCCTGCACGAGCTTGACGCCCTTCTTCCGCAGCGGCCTCCACAGCACCGTGTCCTGCAGGTAGCCGAAGGCGGCTCCCAGGATCACCACGATCGGGATCGCGATGAAGATGTTGAGACCCAACAGGACCGCGAAGACCCACGCCAGGATGCCGCCGAAGGTCACCATCTCGCCGTGCGCGAAGTTGTTGAGCCCCGTCGTCCCGAAGATGAGCGTGATGCCGATGGCCGCGAGCGCGACGAGCAGGCCGAAGTTGAGGCCCGACACCAGGCGCTGGAGGAACAGGTCGAAGAAGCCGGAAGTCTGCCGGGTGTCCTCGCCCAGGGGGAAGAGGCGCGAGATCGAGGTGGTCTGCCACTCGTCCGCGGAGACGTCGGCGGAGACCCGGTCGGGGTCGCGCAATTGGATGCCGTCGGGGAGGGTGTCGGTGTCGAGCGTGACGGAGTAGTCGCCCTCCTCGGGGACCTCGACGCTCCAGCGCCCGTTCTCGTCCGACGTCGCCGTCTCGGAGAACCCGTCGCCCTCGACGAGCACGTCGACGCCCTCGACGGGCTCGTCGCCGTCGCGGAGGATCCCGCCGATCGTGAGGACGGGACCCGACGGCTCGTCGGACGGATCGGTCGACGCCGATGCCGCCGACGTGCCGATCCCGAGCAGCGCGAACGCCGCGAAGAGCGCCGCGAGGGCAAGGGCGACGGGTCGCGGGACGAGGCCCGATGTCTTACCTGCGTGCAAGGAATTACCTCCCAGAAGGCGACGGCGTTGTCGCCGGTGCCTCGTCCAAAGCCATGTAACGGTGCCGTGTGGCGGTGCTGAGGCTACGTCCTCTACATGACGGTCATGTTTCGCGCCGCTGTCGAGTGGCGTGCCGTCATTATGCCCTGTGGGAATAGTTCGACGTGCATCGGGCTTTAAGATGGAACAAACCGGCCGGGCCCGACGAGTGCGCCGCTCGACCGCGGGGACATCGCACAATGAGAGGCGCCAATGGACACCGACCCCTTCGGCTTTATCGGACTCACCTACGACGACGTCATGCTGCTCCCGGCTCATACCGACGTCATCCCGAGCGAGGCGGACACGTCGTCCCGCCTCACCAAGCGCATCAGGGTCGCCACGCCGGTCCTCTCGAGCGCCATGGACACGGTGACCGAGGCGCGTATGGCGATCGCCATGGCCCGAGAGGGCGGCATCGGCATCATCCACCGCAACCTCTCGATCGCCGACCAGGCGGAGATGGTCGACCGGGTGAAGCGGAGCGAATCCGGCATGATCACCAACCCGGTGACGACGACCCCCGACGCGACGGTCGCCGAGGTCGACGCCCTCTGCGGTCAGTTCCGCGTCTCCGGCCTCCCCGTCGTGAACCCCGACGGCACTCTCGTCGGCATCGTCACCAACCGCGACATGCGG
>CAKTZW010000034.1 GCA_934636065.1 uncultured Labedella sp. | reverse complement strand
GACTTCGGCCGCTTCTCACGCCTCGAGAGCGGCCGAAGTCCGCACATCGACGACGATCGGTCCGGGCGAGCCTTAGCGCAGCGCCGCGGCCTTGGCCGTGCATTCGGCGCACAGGCCGAAGATGTCGACGACGTGCTGCGCCTCGGTGAAGCCGTTCTTCGACGCGACCGAGACCGCCCAGCGCTCGACCTCGTTCGCCTCGATCTCGACCGTCAATCCGCACGAGCGGCAGATCAGGTGATGATGGTGGCCCGAGGTCGCGCACGCACGGTAGAGGCTCTCCCCCTCCGGCGACTGCAGCGAGTCAGCCGCACCGTCGACGGCGAGGTCGGCCAGGGCGCGATACACCGTCGCGAGTCCGATGGGCGAGCCGCCGCCCTTCAGCTGGGAGTGCAGTGCCTGAGCGCTGATGAAGCCGTCGGCGTCGTCGAGCGCCTCGCGCACCGCCTCACGCTGCCAGGTGTTCCGCTTCGCCATCATCGTCCACTCCCAGGCGCTCCGCCCGTCCCCTCCAGGATAGTCCGGTCTCCCCGCGTCGGTCCCCCCGCGTGGATCCGGGCGGCGCGCGAACGACGGCGCGCGCTCCGGACGCACGCCGACTCCGACGACGGCCGCGGGGATGACGGACAGGAACGGAGCGACCCGGAGGACGACGAGCGCGATCCGCGGCACGCGGAGCACCGATCCGGTCCGGAGCATCCGCCCGAGCGGGACGTGCAGCAGCCGCTGGATCGCCTGCGTGACCACCGTCGGGAGCCGTCGACGGCGTTCCACGGCGGCGAGTCGGCGGTCGCTGAGCGCGCGGTCCCGCAACGGGGCCGCGAGCAGACGTGCCGCCGCGACGCCGTCCTGGACGGCGAGGTTGACCCCGACGCCACCCATCGGGGACATCGCGTGGGCGGCGTCGCCGATGCACAGCAGCCCGCTCGTGTACCAGCGGCGCAGCCGGTTCACGTGGACGTCGAGCGTCTTGACGTCGTCGAAGGACAGCGCCGCCGCACCGGCGGCCAGTTCGGGCACCGCCCGCGCGAGGTCGGCGCGGAGCGCGTCGATACCCCGCTCGCGCAGCCGCGCATCCGATCCCTTGGGGATGAGGTGCGCGATCTGCGCCTCCCGACCGCGTGGGATCACGATGAACGGTCGTCCGTCGACGCTCCGGGGCAGGAGCGACGGCCCGACCCCCTGTGGCGTCGCGACGCGGAACCACCACACGTCGACGTTCATGGGGAACTCGCGGACCGCCAGCCCCGGTTCCCGGTGTGCGATCGACCAGCGTCCGTCCGCGGCGATCACGAGATCGGCGCGCAGTTCGCGCTCACCCTCCGGACCCGAGTACCGGACGCCGACCACCCGCGACCGCCCCCGTGTCCGAGCCGCCCGCAGGAAGCCGACGACCTCGGCGTTCATCACGAGGCGGAAGGTCGGCTCCGCCGCGGCGGCCGAGGCGAGGATCGACAGCACGTCCCATTGCGGGGCCATGGCGATGTAGGGATGCGGGACCGGGAGCCTCGTGAAGTCGGCAACGGTCACCTCGGCTCCGCTTGCGGTCGGCAGCCGGACGCGCTCGATGCGATCGTGCGGGGCGGAGGCGAACGCGCCGAAGAGGCCGAGCTCGTCGAGCAGCCGCAGCGTCGTCGGATGGACGGTGTCACCGCGGAAGTCGCGGAGGAAGTCGCCGTGCTTCTCGAACACCGTCACGTCGACGCCGGCTCGGGCGAGCAGCAGCGCCGTCATCATGCCGGCCGGCCCGCCCCCGACGACCGCGCAGGTCGTGCGATCCGGCAGGTTCGCGGGCACGGCTCCTCCGCTCGTTCCGCGCGGGCGACGACCGGATTCCGGGCCGCCATCGCGCACCGTGTCCAGGATGGCGCAGCGTCAGGACGCGGACAAGCGCCCGGCGCGTTCCAGCGCCCCGGCATCGACGTGAGCCGTCGCTCGGTCCCAGGCCGCGCCGACCGCTGCCTCCGCGTCGGCCAGGGCCGAGAACTGGCCGAGCGGGCGTCCCACTCCGTCGAACGCCACGAAACGATCGCCGGCGCGCTCGACGACACCGAGATGCGCCTGTCCGCCGGCGACCGAGCCGACGGCCACCCACAGTCGCGCATCGGGGTGCGCCCAGAGGATGGCGGGTGCGGAGTTCATGTCAAGCCTTCCGAGCGGAGTTTGTGCCGGACGTGATCGTCGGCTTTACTTAGATCACCTTATAGCTAGTTCGTCTAGCTTTCAGCCTATCAAGGAGAATGATGCAGAGCCCGACGGTATCGTCTACAGTCCCCGGCGACCGGCGCGCGCCCCTCATCTGGTCGAACGCCGACCGCGTCGTCGCCTGCGATGGGAACGGCAGTGTCATCGGCACGTTCGAGACCGTCGCGCAGGCCGAGCGGGCGCTCGTGCGCGGCGTCACCCGCCGGCTCTCACTGTTCTCCCGCCGCCCGCGGTACGCGCGGGCCGCGGCCTGACGGCGACCCCATGAGACCCCACGGGTCCCGCGAGGGGGGCGGCGGAGAGCGGTCGGGGTCCGCAACGCATGACGAGCCCTCGTCCGGATACTGGTACCCCCAGCACGCCGGCGCCACGAGCGTCGACGTCCTCAACCTCCTCCGTCGTTACCGGGAGGCGGAGTCGGGAATGCGGTCGCGCACACGATCGTCGATGAGCATGAACGAGACGGACCTCGTCGCGCTCCGCTACCTCCTGAAGGCCCAGAGGGAGGGTCGGGTCGTGCTCCAGCGCGACCTCGTGCGCATCCTCGGTGTGACCTCCGCCTCCGTGACGGCGCTCGTCGACCGCCTGAGCGCGAGCGGGCATGTGACGCGCGAGCGGCATCCGAGCGATCGTCGCGCGGTCATCGTCGTCCCCAGTGTGCACAGCGACAACGAGGTGCGGGAGACGCTCGGCGCAATGCACCAGCGCATGATCGCGCTGGTCGACGGGCTCGACGAGAACGAGCTCGCGGCGGTCGCGAAATTCCTGAGCGGCATGGTCACGGCCGTGAAGGCGTCGCAGACCCTCGATGAGGAACTCCGAGAAGTGGTGCGCGAGGCCGGCGACCCGCACGGAGGATCGAGCGAGGGCCGCGGCGCCTGACCCGCCTGTCCCGCGTCCTGCTTCGTGCCGGCTCGACGCGCGACCCGCTCAGACCGCCGCGCGCACCCGGCGCCGCGAGGTCATCCCCACGAGCCGGCACACGACGTAGATCCCGAAGGAGATCGTCGTGATGTATGGGCTGATCGGAAGCGACCCGGCGATCGCGAGCAGGATGCCGCCGACGGCGGAGACGAAGCCGAAGACGCTCGCGAGGACGGGGACGAGCACGGGCGAGGCCGACACGCGCAGGGCGGCGGCGGCCGGGGTCACGAGCAGAGCCATGACGAGCAGCGCGCCGATGATCTGCACCGACACGGCGACGATCAGCCCCAGCAGGACCATGAAGGCGAGCGCCACGAAACGGCTCGGAACCCCACGCGCGGCCGCGACGTCCGGGTCGAGGGAGTCGAACGTCAGCGGCCGCCAGAGCACGAGCAGAGCGACGAGCACGACGACGCAGATGGCCACGAGCCAGGCGAGCTGCGGGGAGTCCACCGCGATGATCTGGCCCGTGAGGAGACTGAACTTGTTCGCGCTCCGACCCGGATAGAGGGCGAGGAAGAGGATGCCCAGCCCGAGTCCGGCGGGCATGAGAACGCCGATGATCGAGTTGCGATCCCGGGCGCGCGCGCCGAGCACGCCGATCAGGATCGCGGCCACGAGGGAACCGACGAGGGAACCCGCGACGACGTTCATCCCGAGGAGGAGGGCCGCCGCGGCGCCCGCGAACGAGAGCTCGCTGATCCCGTGGACCGCGAATGCCATGTCGCGCTGCATCACGAACACCCCGATGAGCCCGCCGACGAGGCCGAGCACGGCGCCGGCGATGATCGAGTTCTGCACGAGACCGAGCAGTTGCACGTAGGTGTCGAGGTCGATCACGCGTGCGCCCCCGGGTGCCCGTCCGCGTGGTGGTGGTCGTGCGCGTGCGTCTCGGCCTCCGGCACGCCCACGACGACGACCCGCCCGTGGGAGCGGAACACGTCGACGGGCGAACCGTAGAGGTCGCTCAGCACGTCTCCGTGCAGGACCTCGTCGGGAGTGCCTTCCCGGAAGCGACCGCCCGCGAGGTAGAGGATGCGGTCGACCTTGTCGAGGACCGGGTTGACGTCGTGCGTGACGAAGAGGACCGCGGTGTCGTGCTCGCGGCGACGCTGGTCGATGAGCTCGGACACGGCGCGCTGGTGGGCGAGGTCGAGACTCAGGAGCGGCTCGTCGCACAGGAGCAGGACGGGATCGTCGGCGAGAGCCTGCCCGACCCTGAGGCGTTGCTGTTCCCCACCGGAGAGACTGCCGACGGGCCGGTCGGCGTAGTCGCTCGCTCCGACCGAGTCGAGCAGGGCGTCGACGCGGTCGCGTTCGCCGCGACGCGGCAGGGGGACTCCGAAGCGGTGGCCGTTGACTCCGAGCGCGACGAGATCGCGTGCACGCAGCGGGGTGCCGGGCGGAACGAGCTTCTGCTGCGGGATGTAGCCGATGCGCCGATCGCCGCGCCGGACCGGCCGCCCGTCGAGCAGCGCGCGGCCGCTGTCGAGGGCCTGCTGCCCGAGCACGGTCTTGAGGAGGCTCGTCTTCCCGGAGCCGTTGGGGCCGAGGACCGCGATGAACTCGCCGGCCTTCACGGTCAGGTCAAGTTCGGACCACAGCGTGCGCCGACCGAAGCCGAGGGACGCGCTCTCGAGACGGAGGACGTCGGCACGTTCCCGCTGCACATCGTCCACCCGTCCATCCAACACCCTCCTCGGGGTGTCGCGCGCACCGACCGTCAGGGAACGGGTCATCCGAGAGCGTCGGCGACGGCCTCGAGGTTCGCGCTCATCCAGCCGACGTAGTCGTCGCCGTCCGGAAGCGTCTCGGTGAAGTCGACGACGGGTACGTCGGCGTCCTGCGCGGCCTCGAGCACGCGCTCGGTCTCCGATCCCGTCGTCTGGGCGTTGTAGGCGAGCAGGGCGACGTCGCCGCCGCCGAACAGATCGAGCGTCTCCGCGAGCACGGCGGGCGACACGTCGGTCCCCTCCTCGATCGCCTCGCTGAAGGCCTCCGGGGTCGCATTGACGAGACCGGCGCTCGCGAGGAGGTAGAGGGGGACGGGCTCCGTGACGGCCACGCCCTCTCCCTCGTGGTCGGCGGCGATGGCGCCGGCCGCGGTGGTGATCCCGTCGAGCTCCTCCGCGAAGGCGTCGTAGTTCGCCTCGAACGCCTCGGCGTTGCCCGGGTCGATCTCCGCGAGCTCGTGAGCGATCTCGTGGGCGAGCGCGTCCATCGCCTCCACGCTGTACCAGACGTGCTCGTTGAAGCCCTCGATGTGCTCGTGCCCCTCGCCCTCGGCGTGCCCGTCGTCGGCGTGCTCGCCCTCCGCGTGCTCGTCCTCGGCGTGCTCGCCCTCCGCGTGCCCGTCCTCGGCGTGCTCGCCCTCCGCGTGGCCGGTGCCCTCCTCACCGGGGATGAGCCCGGAGAGCTCGGATGCGTTCAGGACCACGAGGTCGTCGGTGCCGGCGGCGCCGACGAGGTCGTCGATGAAGGGGTCGTAGCCGCCGCCGTTCTCGATCACGAGCGCGGCGTTCGCCACGTCGAGCTGGTCCTGCGCGCTCGCCTCGTAGGAGTGCGGGTCCTGTGCGGCGGAGTCGATGATGCTCGTCACCTCGACGGCATCGCCGCCGATCGTCGCCGCGATGTCGCCGTAGACGTTCGTGGAGGCGAGCACCTGGACGGCGTCGGAGCCGGCTCCCCCCGATCCATCGGACGTTCCGCCCGTCGCGCAGCCCGAGAGGACCAGCGCGGTGGTGGGGATCGCGAGCAGGAGGGCGGGGAATCGTCGGGACATGATCGCCACTCTAGCTGCTATTGACATTCATTATCAAAATGGCGATGCTCCTCGCGGCCCGCCCGCGCCCGGGGGCCTCGGCGACGCTGGGGGTCGGGCCCCCGCCGATGTCTCCGGCGCGGCGGGGTCGGATGGTGCCGCGACCTGTGCGCGTCATACCCCGCCCGACACCGCCGGCCGCCGGCTGCGTTCTCTGCATCGCCGTGGCCGTTGCCGCCGTCCTGCCCTGTGCACGAGACTGGGCGGCACATCCTTCGACGGGAAGGCAGCATCATGACCTCGTTCCTCACGACCGCTCGCGGCGACCGCGTCGCCTACGACATCGTCGGCGAGGGCCCGGCGCTCGTGTTCATCGCCGGGGCCGGACCCTACCGGGCGGGCGACCCTGTCACGACCGAGACCGCCGAGCTCGCCGCCGCCCGCGGGCTCACGACCGTCGTGTTCGACCGGCTGGGCCGCGGTGAGAGCGAGGCGACCGGCAGCCTCGACCTCGACAGGGAGCTGGACGCGATCGCCGCACTCATCGACGTCGCGGGAGGATCCGCCGTGCTGTGCGGGCACTCCTCGGGCGGTTCTATCGCTCTCGCTGCCGCCGTTCGCGGCCTCCCCGTGCAGGGCGTCGCGCTCTGGGAGACGCCCATCGCGGGCGACCCCGCCGCAACGCGGGACTGGGCGGACGGCTTCGCCCGTCGACTCGACGCCGACGAACTCGAACCGGCTCTCGAGTGGTACATGAAGGATATGCCGCCGGAGTGGCTCGCGGGGGCGAAGCGCTCGCCGGGGTACCCCACGATGGTCGCGAGCGTCGTCAGCCAGCGAGCCGACGCGGAGTCGCTCGCCTGGGCGGCCTCGTCCCCGCACTCCGAGCTCTTCGGCTCGATCTCGGTCCCCGTGCTCGCGATGCACGGCGAGGAGACCTTCGACGAGATGATCGCAGCGTCAGCCGATGTCGTCGCATCGATCCCCGGGGCCACGCAGAAGGTCATGCCGGGAGCGCATCACACGTGGGAGCCGGCCCCCATGGCGGAGGAGCTCGCGCGGTTCACGGTCGCGGCGTTCGCCGCCGCCCGCTGACGAGGCCCGGACGCGCGGAAGCGGTCGTCACCCGGGGCGACGACCGCTTCTCCGATCCGAGATCCGACGGGCCGGAGGCCTACTCGAGAAGCAGGGCCGGCTCCTCGATGATCGAGGCGACGTCCGCGAGGAAGCGGCTCGCGACGTCGCCGTCCACGACGCGGTGGTCGAACGACGCGCCGAGCGTCGTGACGTAGCGCGGGCGGACCTCGCCGTCGACGACCCACGGCTTCTGCTTGATCGTCCCGAGCGCGACGATGCCCACCTCGCCCGGGTTGAGGATCGGGGTCCCCGTGTCCATCCCGAAGACGCCGATGTTCGTGATCGTGATGGTCCCGTGCTGCATGTCGGCCGGCGGCGTCTTGCCGTCGCGCGCTTCCAGCGTCTTCTGCTCGAGGGCCTTCGCGAGCTCGAGCAGACTCATCGCCTGCGCGTCCTTCACGTTGGGCACGAGAAGGCCGCGCGGCGTCGCCGCGGCGAAGCCGAGGTTCACGAAGTGGTGGACGATGATCTCCTCGTCCGTCCAGGTGGCGTTGACCATCGGGTTGCGGCGGACGGCCCAGATCATCGCCTTCGCCATGACGAGCAGGGGCGAGACCTTCACGCCCGCGAAGTCGGGCGAGGCCTTGAGCCGCCGCGTGAACTCCATCGTGCGCGTCGCGTCGACGTCGACGAAGAGACTCACGTGCGGGGCGTTGAAGGCGCTCGTGACCATGGCGTTCGCGATGGCCTTGCGCACGCCGCGGACGGGGATGCGCTCCTCGCGGCTGTCGCCCCATTCCGGCGTCTCGATGTTGCGGAAGACGCTCGCCTGGCTGGCCTGACGCACGACGTCGTCGCGTGTGATCTCGCCGGCGAGGCCCGTCCCCTGGACCTCGCCGAGGTCGACGCCGAGGTCGCGCGCCAGCTTCCGGATCGGGGGCTTCGCGATGACGGGAACGGCGGCGGCCGCCGGGACCGACGCGGGCGGAGCGGGACGGCGGGCGGCGACGCCCTTCCGGCGCCGGGACGTGGCGTGACCGCCGGTCCCATAGCCGACGAGAACGGACCCCTCGCCCTCCTCCTTCGGCGTCACGGTGGAGGCGACGTCAGCAGCGGCCGCTGCCGCCTCGGACGCCGGCGCACTCCCCGGCAGCGACGCGCTCGACTCGGGGGCGACGGCCGCGGCCGTCGCGGCGCCGGCCGACGCGGCCGTCTCGGGATCCCTCGCTGCTGCGCCCTCCGTCTCCACCGTCAGGATGGGGGCGCCGACCTCGACGGTCTGCCCCTCCTCCGCGAGCACCGAGCCGATCACGCCGTCGAACGGCGAGGGCAGCTCGACGAGCGATTTCGCCGTCTCGATCTCGACGATGACCTGGTTGACCTCGACGCGGTCGCCCGGCGACACGTGCCACGACACGATCTCGGCTTCCGTGAGTCCTTCCCCGACATCCGGAAGGGTGATGTTCTGCTCGCTCATGCGATGGCTCCTGATCGGGACTAGTAGGCGAGGGCGCGGTCGACGGCCTCGAGGATGCGGTCGGCGTCGGGCAGGTAGACGCCCTCGAGCTTGGCCGGCGGGAACGGGACGTCGAACCCGGACACCCGCAGCACGGGCGCCTCGAGCGAGTAGAAGGCACGCTCGGCGACGGTCGCGGCGATCTCCGAGCCCACGGAGACCGAGCCGGGCGCCTCCTGGGCGACGACCAGCCGCCCGGTCTTCCGCACGCTCTCGAGGATCGGCTCGTAGTCGATCGGCGCGATCGAACGCAGGTCGACGACCTCGAGGCTGATGTCCTCGTCGGCCGCGAGTTCCGCCGCCTGCAGGAGCACGCTGACCATGGCGCCGTGGGCGAGCACCGTGACATCGCTACCCGGCCGGACGACGCGACTGGCGTGCAGCGGGACGGCGGGCGCCGACAGGTCGACGGCCCCCTTCTGCCAGTAGCGGCTCTTCGGCTCGAAGAACATGACGGGATCGTTGGCCGCGATGGCCTCCTGGATCATCCAGTAGGCATCGTGCGGCGTCGACGGGCTCACCGACCGGAGACCCGGGGTGTGCGCGAAGTAGGCCTCCGGGCTCTCCTGGTGGTGCTCGACGGCGCCGATGTGGCCGCCGTACGGCACGCGGATCACGACGGGGAACGACTGATTGCCCTCGTGGCGGTTCGTGAGCTTTGCGAGCTGCGTGGTGATCTGGTCGAAGCCCGGGAAGATGAACCCGTCGAACTGGATCTCGCACACCGGGCGGTAGCCGCGCATGGCGAGACCGATCGCCGTTCCGACGATGCCGGACTCCGCCAGGGGCGTGTCGAGGACGCGGTTCTCGCCGTACGTCTTCTTGAGCCCCTCCGTCACGCGGAAGACGCCGCCGAGCGTGCCGATGTCCTCCCCCATGAGCAGGACGCGTTCGTCGGCGGCCATCGCGGCGGCCAGACCCGCGTTCAGGGCCTTCGCCATCGGCATCGTGGCCAGCTCGCTCCGCGTGGGAGCGGCCGCCGTCGTCGTCTCGGTCATCGTGCGTCGCCCCCTTCGAGGCTCTCCTCGTAGCGTTCCAGCCACTCGAACTGCTCGGCGGTGAGCGGGTGCTCATCGCTGTAGACGTTCTCGAACATGAGCTCGGCGGGCGGTGCCTCGAGCGCGAGCGTGCGCCGGCGCGTGTCCGCCGCGAAGTCCTTCGCCTCCGCCGCGACACCCATGAAGAACCCGTCCGCCGCGCCGCGCGACCGGAGGTACGCCTCGAAGCGCGCGATGGGGTCGCGGGCCACCCAGGACGCGAGCTCGTCGTTCGTGCGGTACTTGGTCGGGTCGTCGCTCGTCGTGTGGGCGCCGATGCGGTAGGTGAGCGCCTCGACGAGGCGCGGCCCCCCGCCCGCGCGAGCCTCGTCGAGGTTCTTCGCCGTGACCGCGTAGCTCGCGAGCACGTCGTTGCCGTCGATCTGCACGCTCGGGATGCCGAACCCCTGTCCACGCTGGTAGAGCGGGGTGCGCGACTGACGGGAGACGGGCACCGAGATCGCCCAGTGGTTGTTCTGCAGGAAGAAGACCTGCGGGGTCTGGTAGCTCGCGGCGAAGACGAACGCCTCGCTCACGTCGCCCTGACTCGTGGCTCCGTCCCCGAAGTACACGACGACGGCCTGATCGGACTCGGGGTCGCCCGTGCCCGTGACACCGTCGAACGCGAGCCCCATCGCGTAGCCCGTCGCGTGCAGCGCCTGCGAGCCGATCACCAGCGTGTAGAGGTGGAAGTTGCCGTTCCGCGGATCCTTCGGGTCCCAGCCGCCGTGCGTGAGGCCGCGGAGCATCCGGATGACGTTCATGAGGTCGATGCCCCGGACCATGCCGACGGCGTGCTCCCGGTACGACGGGAAGACGTGGTCCTGGGAACGCATGGCGTAGGCCGAGCCGACCTGCGCCGCCTCCTGACCG
>CAKTZW010000033.1 GCA_934636065.1 uncultured Labedella sp. | reverse complement strand
CGGCCGAACTGGCCCCGGCCTTCGTGTTCCTCGCGTCGGCCGAGTCGAGCTACGTCGTCGGCGAGACCCTCAACGTCAACGGCGGCAGCCCCACTCCGTGACGCTCGACCACCTGGGAGATGCGGCCGGGCGGCGGATCCCGTCGCCCGGCGCGTCATGACTCCGCCCGGCGGCCGACACGCGCAGCGATCGTTGCGCGTGTCGGTCGTCATCCCCGTGAAGGACGACGCCGGTCCGCTGCGTGTCTGCCTCGCCGCCCTCGCGGAGCAGTCGCGACGGCCGTTCGAGGTCATCGTCGTCGACAACGGCAGCAGCGACGACAGCGCGAGGGTGGCCGTCGCGTTCGGGGCGAGCGTCGTCGCCGAGCCGGCACCCGGAATCGCGGCCGCCGCGAGCGCCGGGTACGACGCCGCCCTCGGCGAGGTCATCGCGCGACTCGACGCGGACTCCGTGCCGTCGTCCGACTGGATCGAACGCATCGCCGCGCACTTCGAGCGCGACGGCACCCTCGGGGCCGTGACGGGTCCGGGGACGTTCCCCGAACTGCGCGGCGTGCGTCGCGTCCTCGCCGACGTCCTCTACATGAACGCCTACTTCGCCCTCGTCGGCGCCGCTCTCGCGCACCGGCCCGTCTTCGGGTCGAATTTCGCGATGCGTGGGGAGGTCTGGCGCAGCGTCCGCTGCCGCGTCCACCGCGACGACCCCGAGGTGCACGACGACATGGATCTCAGCATCGTGCTCGGCTGGGACCACGTCATCCGCCTCGACCGCGCGCTCGCCCTCCCCGTGTCCGCCCGCCCGTTCCACAGTCTCCGGTCGATGTGGCGTCGCAACCGCCGCGCCTTCCACACCCTCCGCGTCGGCGGCCGGGAGGCCTCCTCGGTGCGGCGCTGGCGGCGGCGCCTCGAGCGCACGCTCGCCCGCTGACCATCCCGCTCATCACCCCTCCGGGCCGTCGGCCGGTCGCACTGTCCCGTTCTTTCATCCGTCCGACCCACTCGGACGGTACGGCCGGGCGAAGCGCGCGGGCCCGATGCCTTCTAGGCTGGCTCCACGTGTGCCCGCCGCGGCGGGACGGGGCGCGACGCGACCGACACGGGAGGGAACTCATGGACACGGCGCTGCTGCTCGAGCGGCTGCGGGGGTGGCGATTCGGCGTGGACGTCGTCGTCGCCGCCGTCGTCGTCGTGCTCGCGGTCGATCCGCCCGTGGAGGTGGACCGCGCGAGCCCGACCGTCGCGATCCTCGCCGTCGTGGCGATCGCCACCCGCAGCGTGAGCCCGTCCGTCGCGCTCATCGCCGCTTGGTTCATGGTCGGATCGCAGATGCTCGTGAACGAGCGACCCGGCTTCGCCGCGATCGCCATCCTGCTCGTGCTGTACTCGGCCGCGCGGCTCGGGAGCCGGACCGAGCTGCTCGCGTCGGCGGCGTCCGTGATCGTGGGCGGAACTGTCGCCACGAACTACCTGCTCGGGGGGACGCGGTACGCGATCGTCGCCTTCAGTGCGCCCGGGTGGAGCGCGCTCGCCCTCATCGCGCCTACCGTCGTGCTCGCGGCGGCCTGGCTCGCCGGCTTCGCGGTGCGCTCGTTCCGCGGGCAGCGGCGGGAATCGGAGCGCCGCGTCCTCGCCGAGGACCGGACGGAGCAGGCGCTCAGCGCGGCCGAGGCGGAGAAGGTGCGCGCCGACATGGCTCGCGACGTGCACGACATCGTCGGGCATTCGCTCGCGGTCATCATCGCGCAGGCCGACTCCGTGCAGTTCCTCGACGACCTCGAGCGCGTGCGCGGCGTCTCGGCGACGATCGCCGACACCGCGAGGCGCTCCCTCTCGGAGGTCCGTGACGTGCTGAGCGGAACGACCGCGGCGGCGACCGAGGAGGAGCCGCCCGACCTCGACACCCTCGTGGAGCAGATCCGTGCAGCGGGCGTGCAGGTCGACCGGTCCGTGCGCGGCGAGCTGCGTCCCCTCGACGCCGGCCACTCCGTCGTCGTCCGTCGTGTCGCCCAGGAGATGCTGACGAACGCGCTCCGCCACGGCGACCCCGACGCCCGGATCGCGATGCGCGAGCTGTGGCGGTCGTCCGATGTCGTGCTCGAGGTGGAGAACGCCGCGACCGGGCAGCGGAACGAGCGCGTCGCGCCGGGCGGCGGGTCCGGTATCGCGGGAATGCGGCTGCGCGTCGCGAGCGTCGGCGGTCATCTCGAGGCCGAGGCCGTCGACGGCGTCTTCACGACGCGCGCCCGCGTCCCCTTCCGCTCGGAGTCGCGGGAGGCGGTCGCGTGATCCGGATCGTGCTGGTCGACGACCAGGAGCTCTTCCGCGGCGGCGTGCGCGTGGCGCTCGACGCCCAACCCGACCTGGAGGTCGTCGGCGAGGCGGGCGACGGGGCCGAGGCGATCGCGCTCATCGACGAGGTCGCGCCCGACGTCGTCCTGCTCGACATCCGCATGCCGGTCATGGACGGCGTGGAGACGGTGCGATCGCTCTTCGACGGGTCGCGCTCCACGCTCCCGCGCGTCATCGTGCTCACGACGTTCGCGCTCGACCGCGCGGCCGCGACGGCCATCCGGCACGGGGCGAGCGGCTTCGTGCTCAAGGACGCGACGCCCGCGTTCCTCGCCGCGGCGATCCGGGCCGTCCACGCGGGGAGCACCGTGCTCGCGGCCGATGAGCTCGGCGAACTGTTCGCGACGGACGTGATGTCGGCTCCGCCGGCGCCGCCGCCTCCCGCGTTCCGCGAATTGAGCGCGCGCGAACAGGCCGTGTTCCGGCTCGTCGCGCGGGGACTGTCGAACGCGGAGATCGCGGAGCGTGAGTTCGTGAGCGAGTCCACCGTGAAGACGCAGGTCAGCAGCATCCTCGCGAAGCTCGCACTCCGCGACCGGGTGCAGATCGTCGTCTTCGCGCACGACCACCGCCTCGTCGACTGAGTCGGTCGACGCGCCCGCGGCTCGGTCGGCCGAGTGTCACGAGGGCGCCACATCGGTCGCGACGGCGGTAGCTGGAGGTGGCGCCCTCGAACGGGTGTAGCGCTCTGGGTCAGAGGGAGGCGCCGCAGCGGAACATCTCGGCGGCGAGGGCGTCGACGGCCGCACGGGCGTCGGCCGTCGACGCGCCCGGCGGCGTGTCCTCGGCCCAGATCGTGAACGCGACGGTCGTGCCGTCGGCGGCGGCCGCGAGACCGGCGAGACCTGCCATGTCGGTGAGCGTGCCCGACTTGGCACGGATGTAACCGGCGGCGTCGCCCGTGCTCCCCGAGAACCGGCCGTCCTCCGCGAGAGTCCCGGTGCGGCCGGCGATCGCGAGCCCCTCGTCGACGACCGCGAGGTCGCCGGCGCCGCGAGCGACCTCGACGAGCAGGCGCGTGAGCACCGCGGCGGGAACGGCGTTCTCCCCGCTCAATCCCGAGCCGTCGGCGAGCCGGGCATCGCCCACGTCGATGCCGATCGCGTCGAGCGCGCCCGCCGTACCGGCCTGGACGGCCGCGAAGTCGTTCCCGGCGCCCTCCGCGACCGCGACGAGTCGGGCGAGCGACTCCGCGAGGGTGTTGTCGGAGTGCGTCAGCATGTGCGCGACGAGGTCCCGGATCGGCGCGGAGCGCACGCTCCCGAGCTCCGCGGCCCCCGGGCGGGCCTCGACGAGCTGGCCGACGGCCACGTCCGGACCGAGGAGGTCGGCGAACGCCGCCGCCGCGCGGTCGACGGCCGCGTCGCCGCGTGGCGAGTAGGCGACGTCGGGATCCTCGCGGTCGCCGTCGACCATGAGGGCAGTGATGTTCGACACCGATCCGGATGTCCTCGCCGACTCCGGCCATCCGGGATTCCACGCCGGTCCCGAGAACAGGCTCGCGTCGACCTCCACGCGACTGACCGGGACGTCGGCGAGTCGGGGGTCGCGAGCGCGGGCGTCACGGACCTGCTGCGCGAGATCGTCGAGGTGCGCCGCGTCCGGATACACCGAGTCCTGTCCGCTCGGGAGCCGACTGAGCGTCGGGTCCCCTCCTCCCACGATCACGACGGTGTCCGCGTCGGAGCCCTCGACGACGCGGGTCTCGAGCGTCAGGTCGGGGCCGAGTGCCGAGACGGCGGCGGCCGCCGTCAGGAGCTTCATGGTGCTGCCCGTCGCCTCGGCGTCATCGGCCCGGATGCCGAGGAGCTGCTCCCCGGTGGCCGCGTCGCGGGCATCGACGTGCAGGGTCCCGGTGGACCACGAGTCGATCGTCCGGTCGATCGCGCACGCCTCCGCCGAGGGCGGGACGATCGGGGCAGCGGGGGCCGTGCCCGTCTGGGCGGGACTCGACGCCGACGGCGACCCGGTCACGGACGCGATCGTCGCCCCGGCGGTGCCGAGCACGATGAGCCCGGCGGCCACCGCGATCGTCCGCCGCAGGCGCAGCACTCGCCGCCGGGCGGCGCGGGGGTCACGGTCGATGCGTCCTCTACTCACACGTCGACCATACGAGGACGCGCGACCGACGTGCATCGGCCGCGCGTACCGATCGTCCGTCCTCTCGGAGGAAAGTGGCGCCGTCAGCCCTTGACTGCACCGGACGTCAGCCCCTGCACGATGTACTTGCTCGCGAAGGCGAACATGACCATCGTCGGGATGATCGTCAGCACCGCGGCCGCGGACATGGAGCCCCAGTCGATGTTGTAGCTCGTGATGAAGCCGTTGAGCGCCGTCGGCACCGTCTTGTTCGCGTCCGACGTCATGAGCGTCACCGACAGGAACAGCTCGTTCCAGCAGCTCACGAAGTTGAAGATGAACGCTGCGACGATGCCGGGCGTCATGATCGGCACGAGCACGCGGAAGAGCGCGCCGAGCCGGCTGCAGCCGTCGATCATCGCCGCCTCCTCGAGCGCGTCCGGCACGTTCTCGAAGAACCCGCGGAGCATGATCGTCGAGAACGGGATGCACATGGCGATGTAGACGAGCACGAGCCCGCTGCGGTCGTTGACGAGCCCGAGATTGACCATGAGCTGGTACAGCGGACCGAGCGCGATGAAGCCGGGGATCATCTGGGTGACGAGGAACGCCATGAGCACGGCGCCCTTCGCCCGGAACTCGAATCGCGCGATGACGTACCCCGAGAGCAGCGAGATGAGCGTCACGAGCGTCGCGGCGACGACCGACACGATGATGCTGTTCATGAGGTACGTGCCGAAGTTCGAGACCTCGAAGAGGTTCACGAAGTTCTCGAGGGAGAACGTCTCCGGCCAGTACTGGACCGGGAAGGCGTAGATGTCGGTGCGCGGCTTCACCGCCGTGACCACGATCCAGTAGAGCGGGAAGAGGGTGATGACGAGCCAGATCGCGAGGGCGGCGATCCGGACGGCCCGGCCGACGGGCGATTGCGTCGTGATCATCGGTACGCCTCCTTCTTCTCCCGCGTCGCGAGCAGGTAGAACACCGCGAAGATCGCGAGCACGAGCATGACCACGAGTCCGAGGGCGCTCGCCCGCCCGTACTCGCCCTGCTGGGTGATCGAGATCATGTAGCTCGTGACGATGTGGGTCCGGCCGCCGGGCCCGCCGCTCGTCATGCCGAAGATGAGGTCCGGGAAGTTGAAGATCCAGATGGTCCGGAGCAGCACGGTGAGAGCGAGCGTCGTCCGGATGTACGGAACGGTCACGTGCCAGAACGACCGCACCTTGCCCGCGCCGTCGAGCGCCGACGCCTCGTACAGCTCGTCGGGAACCGACTGGAGCGCCGCGAGGATCATGATCGCGAAGAAGGTCACGCCGTACCAGACGTTCGCGATGATGACGGCGGGCATCGCGAGAGCGGGAGTCGCGAGCCAGGGGAGCGGGGCGTCGACGAGTCCGCTGCGCATGAGGAGGTCGTTGATGACGCCGAACTCGCTGTTGAACATCCAGCGGAAGAGGACGCCGATGAGGAAGCCGGACACGGCCCAGGGGAAGAACACGAGGGCCTGGTAGAGGCCGCGGAACCGGAACTTCCGCCGCATCCAGAGGGCGAGCGCGAAGCCGATCACGAACTGGGGGACGATCGAGCCGATCACCCACACGACGGTGTTCCCGACCGTGCTGTAGAAGAGCGGATCCGACAGGACGATCCGGAAGTTGTCGAGTCCCGTCCACGGCTGCTCGGCGATGTTGTAGATCGTCCACGTGCGGAACGCGCCGAGGCTGCCCGCGAGCATCGGGTAGTAGGTGAACACGATGACGATGATGAACGCCGGCGCGAGGAAGGCCGCGATGGTGAGGGCGCGGCGGCGCGTGAACGCGCGGCGGCGCGAGGCGGGGGGCGACGGCTGCCCGCCCGCCGGAGCGGCGGACGAGCCCGCCCGCCGCTCCGGAAGGGTGGTCGTCACGGTCTCAGCCCTCCGACGCGTACTTCTCCGACCAGTACTCGTCCCACCCGGCGAGGACGTCCTCCGGGGTGGACTCGCCGAGGAGCATCGACTGGAGTTCGCGGTCGGCCTTCTTCTCCCACTCCGTCCACCACTCGACAGCGCGCGGCTGCACGACGTTCATGTAGGTGTCGGGGTCGGTGTTCATGGAGACGTAGGTGGCCCACGGTCCCTCGGCGAAGTACGGGTCGTCCTGCGCGGCGGTCACGATCGGGACGAGCGAGTTGCCCTTCGCGAACGTCAGCGGCGCGTCGCCCGACGACAGGTACTCGACGAGCGCGACGGCCTCCTCCTTGTGCTCGCTGGCCTCGGCGACGCCCCAGCCGGCGGACGCGAGCGGCTGAGCGGCCTTGCCGGACGGACCCACGAGGAGCGGGGTCGTGCTCCACTGGTCCTCGGTGAGGGTGGAGTCGTCGCGGATGGTCGCGATGACCTCCGGGTCCTGGAGCAGGAACGCGGTCGACCCGGACGCGAAGCCCTGGACCATCTCCGGGTAGCCCCACGCGATCGACGAGGGCGGCGACCCGTTCTCGAAGAGGTCGAGGTAGTCGGTCATCGCCTCCTCGGCCTCCGTCGTCGCGAACACCGTCGAGCCGTCGGGCAGGAGGAAGGCGTTCTCCGGGTCGATCTCGTCGGCCGCGTACGCGGTGATGATCGCCGCGGCGTTCGAGGCGCCATTGGTGCCGCCGCGGAAGGCGTACCCGTACTGGTTGGCGGAGGGGTCGTTGATGGCCTCGGCCATCTCGATCATCTCCTCCCAGCTGTGCGGGGGCTCGTCGAAGCCGGCCTCCTCGATGAGGTCGGTGCGGTAGAACAGGCTGAGCCCGTAGAAGCCGTAGGGGATGAGGTAGGTCGGTCCCTCCTCGTTGGCGAACGACTTCGCGTTCTCGGTGAGCGCGTCCCAGCCGTCCCAATCGGACAGGTCCTCGTTCATGTCGTAGAGCCAGTCGTTGGCCGTGAACGGACCGACCGTGGAGTCCTGCACCTCGAGGACGTCGACGCCGTTGCCGGACTGCAGCATCTGCTGCAGCGTCGAGAGGGCCTGCTCGTTGGGAGGCGAGACGAGCTCGACGGTGACGCCGGGGTTCTCGTCCTCGAAACCGGCGATGAGCTCCTTGAGGATCTTCTGACGTGCGGGGTTGGTGAGCGTCTCCACCATCTGCAGGGTGACGTCGCCGTCCCCGCCGGTCGAGCCCGAACACCCGGTGAGGGCGAGAGCGCCCGCGGCCATCATGGCCACGAACGCGGGGGTGCGGTTCTTCATGTTTCCTCCGTGCTGTCGAGAGTGCGGTGAAGGGGGTGGTACCGGAGCGGGTCGGGGGTGGTGGCGGGGGGCCGGTGGGTCAGGCGCCGGTCGCGGGGTCGGGCACCACTCGGGCGCCGACGGACTCGAGCGACTGCTCGGGCTCCGCGGACCGCGCCCGGTGGAGCGCGGCGATGGCGGGAACTCCCGTCTCCACGAACCGTGCGTAGTCCGCCGGGGTGTTGTACAGGTGCGCGGACAGACGGAGGAAGCCGCGGTCGCGCCACGAGGTGGTGGCCGTCTGAAAACCGAGGCGACGGAACACGCGGTGGAGGACGTGGGCGTCGTCGGGGGAGGCGACGAGGCCGGGAGGCATCTCGATGAGGCGCAGCGCGGGCGCGTGCACGGGCGTGTTGACGCGGGCGCTGAGGCCCGTCGCATCCTCGAGGGCCGCCGCGATCGTCCCCTCCGCATGGGCCGAGAGAGCCGAGACGTAGTCGCGCATCCGGTCCCATCCGAACTCGTGCTCGATCGTGCGCACGGCGTGGGGCGCCGACAGGATGGCCGTGAGGTCGACGGTCCCCTGCGTGTCGAAGCGCCTCGGGAACGAGTCGGGAGCGCCCCACGAGTCGATCAGCGGGTAGAGCGCGTCGGCCTCGACGCGCGGCGACACGACGAGCGCGGCGGTCCCCGAGGGGGCGCACGCCCACTTGTGCAGGTTGCCGACCCAGTAGTCCGCGTCGATGCCCGCCGTGGGGTCCGCATAGAGCGCGGGGGCGTGAGCGGCGTCCACGAGCAGGGGGACGCCCTCGGCGCGCAGCCGGCGTGCGATCGCCGCGACGGGGAAGACGCGGGCCGTGGCCGACGCGATCTGATCGACGATGACGAGCGCCGTTCGCCCGGTCGTCGCCGCGGCGATGGACGCCACGACGTCGTCGTCCGTGGCGTCGAGATCGATCGGCACCATCGTGACGGTGCCGCCCACCCGCCGCGTCGCGCGTTCGGCGGCCATCCGCACCGCTCCGTAGATGTGGTCGGTCACGACGATCTCGGCGCCGGGTGCGAGGTCGAGGGCCTGCAGCGCGACGGTGACGCCGGCGCTCGCGTTGGGGACGAGGGCCGTCCGCTCCGGCGGCGTGCGCAGGAAGGCGGCGATCTGCTCGCGGGCCGCGCCGACGCGCTCCGCCGCCGTGGCGAACCAGGCGCCCGGCCCCGTGTTCATGAGGGTGATGAGACCGAGGTGGTGCTCGATCGTCGCCGTGGGGACGGCGCCGTACGACCCGTGGTTGAGGTGGGTCACGTCCCGCGAGAGGCTCCACGCGTCGCGAGCGGGCCGCCCGTCGCGGGAGAGGATCGCCGCGGGGGCCGGCGGGTGGTCGAGCGCAAGCGACATGGATCGTCTTCCCGAAAGTCATCAGATGTCTTGGGCCCGAGCGAGCTTACGGATACGGTAGTGAGCGCCGCGCGGCTTGTAAATACCGAGTTGCGGAGAGTCCCTACCGGATCTCGGTGTCGCGCGACGGCGAGTCATCAGACGTCCGGCCTCCGCGGGTCGTCCGATGTTGGTCACACGAAAGGTCGCCCATGACGGTGATGATGACGGCCCTCGACGGGCTGCGGCGGATGATCTCCTCCGGCGAGCTGGGGCCGGGCCAGCGCTTCCCTCCGGAGGCCGAGCTCTGCAGCCGGCTCGACGTGTCGCGCAGCTCGCTGCGGGAGGCGGTACGCGTGCTCGACACCCTGGGCGTGATCGAGGTCCGGCACGGCTCCGGCACCTACGTGTCCCGTCTCGATCCGGCGGATGTCGTCCGCGGGTTCTCCGTCACGGTCGATCTCCTCCCGCTCGACGGGCTCCTGCAGCTCTTCGAGATCCGTCGCGTGCTCGAGGGGAACGCCGCAGCCCAGGCGGCTGCGCGCGCTCCCGAGGGGCTCGTCGAGCGACTGACCGCCCTGTGCGACGAGATGGAGGCGAGCGACGACGTCTCGGCCGTCACCGAGCTCGACGACGAGTTCCACGAGGCGATCTGCGTCGCCGCCGGCAACGCGACCGTGACGTCCCTCATCGCCGTGTTCCGGTCCCGCGGTCGGCACTACAAGATCTTCGACTCGGACCCGTCAGCGCCCGTCAAGCGGACGAGCGACGAGGGGCACCGGGCCATCGTCGAGGCGATCGCCCGTCGCGACCCCGCCGCGGCGACGGCCGCCGCGGCATCGCACGTCGCGCGTACCGAGTTCTGGCTCTCGACGCTGCAACCCGCACCCGAGAGCTGAGTGCGGCGGGGAGCCCTGCAGCGTTGGGATCAGTTCTGCAGCGTGGGATCGGGGAAGAGCGTCTCGACGCTCGGCTTCCGTCGGCGCGAGCGCGCCCAGACGATGAAGCCGAAGAGCGTGAAGGCGCCGTAGAAGACGTACATGAAGCCGGACGCGTAGTAGCCCGCGCCGAAGAGCAGCGGGACGCCGACGAGGTCGACGGCGACCCAGATGAGCCAGAACTCCACCCAGCCCTTCGCCATGCCGTAGGTGGCCAGGAGAGAGCCCATGAAGATCCACGCGTCGGCCCAGACGGGCTCGTACGAGCCGAGCGCCCGGAAGAGGGGAGTGAGGACGGCGGTGCCCCCGACGAGCGCGATGACGAGGAACGCACGGTTGCGCCAACCGGCCCAGCGCGGCTCCACGGCCGACCCGCCGCCGCGGCTCGCGGTGCGCCAGCGATACCAGCCATAGACGGAGACCGCGATGAACATGACCTGGCGCCCGGCCTGGCCCAGCAGGTTCACCGGGTTGGGAGTGCCGAAGGCGACGCCCAGGAAGACGGTCAGGAGCAGCGCGTTGCCGATGATCCCGACCTGCCAGGCCCAGGCCTTGCGGCGCATCCCGCCCAGGGCGCTGAGCAATCCGAACAGGTTGCCCACGACCTCCCGCCAGAGGATGGTCTGGCTGCCGATGACCAGCTGCGCGTCGAACAGCCAGTGAATCAAGGCCATCTGTCACCCTTTGTCGCGGTTGTGGACGGGTCCGTCC
>CAKTZW010000032.1 GCA_934636065.1 uncultured Labedella sp. | reverse complement strand
AACGGGTCGACGGAGCACGAGAACGTCGCCGCCGTGCTCGGCGCGACCGTGCAGAGGACGACACCATCGCCGCGCTGCAGGCGCACCCCGGACCCGGGCGTCTTCGAGCCCGACACCCTCGTCGCTCCCGACGTGATGACGGAGCCGTCGGCAGGCGAGGAGATGACGGGCGCGGCGGCCTCCGGTTCGTCCGGCGGGTTCGAGGGCACGGTGGGCGCGGGCGACGGGTCGATCGCGTCCGGATCGGTGGTGCTCGGCGCGGCACTGCTCCGCATCGCGTCGTCCGGTGCGCCGCCCGTCGGCCGCGCGGGATCCGGTGCCGCCGAGGCCGGCTCGGCGGAGGCTGAGGACGCGGTGCCCGCTCCCGCGCCCATCAGGGCGACGGGAAGCACCAGGAGTGCGGCGACGGCGAGGATGGACGCCCGGAGGGCTCGCCCAGCAGGGGAACGCGTCTCGAATGACGCTCCCACCGTGCGCTCGGCATCGCGCTTCGCCGGTTCCCTCTTCCCCACCTGCACCCTGTCTACGGGCGACCGGTGGTGAGGTCAAGGCCCCGCGCCGCATCGAGATGCAGTGTTCACCCGCCGGGCGCTAGGGTGAGCGGAGACGGAGGACGGATGCCGATATCCCTCGAACCCGGCGGCCGCGCGAGCGCCGACCGCGCGCCGTGGCGCGATCCGAACGCGTACTGGCGGTCGATCGCCGATGCGACGAGCGGCACGGACGGTCCGATCGGCGTCCTGCACGCCGATGCCGTCCGCTTCAACGCCCACGACCTCGTGCGCCGGGCGTCCGGCAAACCGGTGCGCATCGCGACGAAGTCGTTGCGCGTCCGCTCGGTCATCGAGGCGCTCCTCGAGCTTGACGGTTTCGCCGGCGTCCTCGCGTTCACGCTGCCGGAGGCGCTCTGGTTGGCCGACACCGTCGACGACGTGGTCGTCGGGTACCCCTCCGCCGACCTCGAGGCGATCGAGCGGCTCGTCCTGTCCCCGCTCGCGGCGTCCCGGGTCACGCTCATGATCGACAGCGTCGAGCATCTCGACCTGATCGACGCGGTGCGGCCGGCGTCGCAGCGCGAGCCGGTCCGCATCTGCCTCGAGCTCGACGCGTCCTGGCGGTCGCGGGGGCCGCTCGGGACGGTGGGAGTGCATCGGTCGCCTCTCCACGAGCCCGGGGAGCTCGAGCGCGTCGCGCGCGCGGTCGTCGACCGTGCGGGTTTCTCTCTTGTCGGGGTCATGTCGTACGAGGCGCAGATCGCGGGCGTCGCCGATCGGGCGGGACGACGCGCCTACAACGCCACGGTGGCCTTCATGCAGAACCGGTCCATGGCGGAGCTGCTCGACCGCCGCGCGACGGCGGTCGCCCGCGTCCGCGCCCTCGCGCCCCTCGAGTTCGTGAACGGCGGCGGCACAGGCTCCCTCGAACGGACGACCCGGGACGACTCGATCACGGAGCTCGCGGCCGGGAGCGGTATCTTCGCCGGCCACCTCTTCGACGGCTACGGGCACTTCTCGCCCGCTCCCGCCGCCGGATTCGGGCTCACCGTCGTGCGGCGCCCCACGGCCGACGTCGCCACGGTGCTCGGCGGCGGATTCGTCGCGTCCGGCCCACCGGGACTCGACCGGCTGCCGATGCCGGTGTCGCCGCCGGGTCTGGAATTCATCCCGCGCGAATCGGCCGGGGAGGTGCAGACCCCCCTCCGCGGCGCGGCGGCGGCGTCGTTGCGCCTCGGCGACCGCGTGTGGTTCCGGCACGCGAAGTCCGGGGAGCTCTCCGAGCGTCTCGATCGGTTCCGGCTCGTCGACGCGGGGGACGACGGCGCCCTCCGCGTCGTCGACGAGCTCCCGACCTACCGCGGCGAGGGACGGAGCTTCGTATGACGGCGACGGGCGCGCAGTGGCGCAACTGGGCGCGGACCGAGTCTGCGCGTCCCATCCGTGTCGAGCGGCCGTCGAGCCCGGGTGCCGTCCAGCGCGCCGTTCGGGCCGCGGCGGGCTCCGGTCTCCCCATCAAGGCCGCCGGTGCCGGCCACAGCTTCACGGGGATCGCGGTGGCGACGGGGGTGCTTCTCGAGCTCGACGACCTCTCGGGACTCGTCTCGGTCGATCGTGAGCGCCGACTCGCCACGATCCTCGCGGGGACGCGCCTGTCCGAGGCGTCGCGACTGCTCGCCGGCCACGGTCTCGCGTTCGAGAACCTCGGCGACATCGACCGGCAGACGATCTCCGGCGCGATCTCGACGGGGACGCACGGCACGGGGATCGGCTTCACGGGGCTCGCGGCACGAGTGCGCGCGGTGACCCTCGTGACCGGCGACGGTTCGCTCCGACGGATCTCCGCCGAGGAGTCGCCCGAGCTGCTGCCGGCCGTGTCCCTCGGTCTCGGAGCGCTCGGGATCCTCGTGGACGTGACCGTGGAGTGCGTCGACGCCTTCGTCCTGAGCGCCGTCGAGGCGCCCGAGCCGCTGCCCGATACCGTCGCCGCTGCCGAGTCGCGCGCCCGCGCGAACGACCACTTCGAGTTCTACTGGTTCCCCCACACCGACGTCGCCCTCACGAAGACCAACACGCGCCTGCCGCGCGGGAGCGCTCGGGCCCCGCTCGCGCGCACCCGGCGCTGGGTCGACGACGAGCTGATGGCGAACGGCGTCTACCGAGCGGTGTGCGCGACGGGCGCGGTCGTGCCGGGCGTCGTGCCCGCTCTCAACCGGGCGGCGACGCGATTGACCGGGTCCCGTCGCTTCGCCGACCACTCGCACCGCGTGTTCACGACGCCCCGATCGGTCCGCTTCGCGGAGATGGAGTACGCCGTTCCGGTCGACTCCCTGCCCGCCGTGCTCGCGGCGATCCGCGATGTCATCGACGCCGAGGGCTGGCGCATCTCGTTCCCGCTCGAGGTGCGATTCGCGGCGCCCGACGACGTCTGGCTCTCGACGGCGACCGGGCGCGAGTCGGCGTACGTGGCCGTCCACCGCTACCACCGGGACGCGCACACCGAGTACTTCCGCGCCGCCGAGGAGATCTTCCGCCGCCACGACGGGCGCCCGCACTGGGGGAAGATCCACTACCTCGGGGCCGACGAGCTCGGGCGGCTCTATCCTCGCTTCCACGACTTCCTCGCCGTGCGAGATCAGTTCGATCCGAAGCGGCTGTTCGCGAATCCGTACCTCGATCGGGTGCTGGGCTCATGACGCTCAGCCGGCGCCCGGGCCCGTCGAGCAGCACGACGTAGACTGGTCGCGCAGCAGCGCAGAGGAATCTCGCCCAGAGAAGAACGAGGGGAAGCCCGCATGGAATGGCTCATTCCGGTCCTGATCGTCGTCGCCGTCGTCGCGGTGATCGCCATCTACTTCTGGGTCACGTACAACTCACTCGTCGCGCTCGCCGTCCGCGTCGATGAGGCGTGGAGCGATATCACGGTCCAGCTCAAGCGACGCGCGGATCTGATCCCCAACATCGTCGAGGCCGTGAAGGGCTACGCCGCCCACGAGCGTGGCGTCTTCGAGAACGTCACGAAGGCGCGAGCGGAGACCCTCGCCGCCTCGGGCCCGGCCGAGGCATCGGTCGCGGAGAACCACATGCAACAGGCGCTGCGCTCGGTGTTCGCCGTCGCCGAGGCGTACCCGCAGCTCCAGGCAAGCCAGAACTACCTGCAGCTGCAGAGCGAGCTCGTCGACACCGAGGACAAGATCCAGGCGTCCCGCCGCTTCTACAACGGTGGCGTCCGTGAGCTGAACACCAAGATCAAGGTCTTCCCGAACAACCTCTTCGCCCGCCAGGCCGGATTCACGGAGCGCGACTTCTTCGAGGTCGCGGACGGTGCGGCGATCGCCGAGCCGCCTCGCGTCCAGTTCTGATCGCCGCGCACACCTCCGCGGACGAGAACGGGGGCCGACCGTCAGGTCGGTCCCCGTTGTCGTGTACCGGCTCCGCAGCTCCTGCGGGGAATCGGCTCGCCACCCGCCGTGCGGTGGGTCCCGTCCGGGCATGACATCTCCGGACATGACGACCCCGGACATGACGACCCCGGACATGACGACCCCGGACATGACGGCTCCCGGACATGACGACGGGGACCGGCCCGAAGGCCGATCCCCGTCGAGCGCCCGTCTCCGAGCGTCAGTCCATCCGGATCAGTAGGTGTCCTCGATCGTGACGGTGTCGCCGTCGATGACGATCTTCCCCGTGATACCCCAGTCACCGTCGAGACCGAACGGGAGGGTGTCCTTCGCTCCGTCGTACGTGGTGCCGGTCACATCGGCGGTGTAGGAGCCACCGGTCGCGTCGAAGTAGCTGCCGTACTCGTCCACCTCGACGGTCGGGTACTCGCCGACCTTGTAGGCGACCTTGTCGACCGACGTGAAGTCCGAGTACCACGAGAGGCGGAGGTTGCAGCCCTCGGGGTCGAGCTCGGTGGACTTCACGCACTCGTCGAGGTGCGCGTTGACAGCCTCCTGGACCGCGGCGGTCAGCGCCTCGGTCGGCGCCACGTCGAGCGTCACGCCGTCGTAGCTGGCGCGGCTGCCCGTGGCGACGGCGTAGGACTGCTCCTCGGCGCTGAAGAAGTCGTTGCCGGGGGCACCGACCGTGTAGAGGGCCGGGTAGGCCGGGAGGCTGTACTCGTCGCCGAACGAGACGGTGGTGCCGTTGACGGCGGCCTCCGTGGTGTCCGAGGTCGAGTTGGAGACGTACACCGGCAGCTCGCCGACGAGGGGCGAGTCGATCTTCCACGAGTCGAAGAAGACACCCTGCTTGCCGGACTTCGACAGCTCGACGTAGCCGTCGTACGCCGTGTCGTCGAGGCTGTAGGAGACCCGCACGGTGGCCTGGTCGCCGCTGACGCGCGAACTCGTGATCTTCGGGTTCTCGATGAAGGCGCTCGCCTCGCCGAGGATGTCGTTCGTGAGGAGAGCGGCCTGCTCGTCCTTGACGCCGGGGTTCGCGATCTTGTTGGCGGCGGAGGCGTCGCCCTTGGCGATCGCCGCCAGGTACGAGCGGACGGTCGCATCGGGACCGTACACCGACGAGTTGACGACGTTCACGACGACGGCGCCGATGATGAGGAGCAGCACGAGGGCGCCGCCCAGCACGCTGAAGAGGATGATCTTCTTGCGGTTGGGGTTCGCCGGACGCTGCGGTCCGCCGGGTCCTCCGGGAGGGGTCGCGCCGTAGCCGCCGCTCCCGGCGGGGTAGGCGCCCGTCGTCGGGTAGCCGCCGCCACCCGGCTGGGGCTGAGCTCCCGGCTGGGGCTGGTAGCCGCCGGTGTTCTGGGGCTGCTGGTAGCCGCCCTGCTGCGGCGTGGGCGCTCCGCCCTGCTGCGGCTGGTAGGCGCCGGTGTTCTGGGGCTGGTACGCGCCGGAGTTCTGCTGGGGCTGGTACGCGCCCGAGTTCTGCGGCGGCTGGTACGCACCGCCCTGCTGCGGCTGGGAGCCTCCGGCGTTCTGCTGCGGCTGGCCTCCGGTGGGAGGCGGACCCCACTGCGGTGCGGACCCCTGCTGTCCCCGATCGGGCGTCTGCGGCGGATTGTTGTCGGCGACCATGTCTGTGTCTTCCCCTTCGGTCGAATGCGATCACCGCCAACCTACCAGCGACGATCCGCCCGATCACGGGGGAGAAGTCCCCATACCGAGGGTGATATCTCCAGAATCGAGCCCGATGCGGTCACGGCGACGCGTGTCGCTCCGATTGCAGCTCCGCTGCGAGGGCCTCGACGAGGTCGCCGCGGGAGCCCACCGAGATTCCCTCGTGTCCCTGCCAGTGGGCGAGGTCACGCAGCAGCACGGCGAGTCGCTCGACCGCATCGACTGGCGCACCCGGTTCGATCCACGCCGACTGCACGAGGAGGCGACGGGTCCTCCGGTCGCTCTTGAGGTCGACGCGCGCGCCGATCGTTCCGTCGAGGAGCACCGGGAGCACGTAGTAGCCGTAGACGCGCCGCGGTGCGGGAGTGTAGATCTCGATGCGGTAGTGGAAGTCGAAGAGCCGCTCCGCGCGATTCCTCGTCCACACGACCGGATCGAAGGGCGAGAGCAGCGCGTCGCGCGGGATCCGGCGCGCGCGGTGAGCGTCGCGGTGGACCCACGCGGGCTGGGATCGACCGCCCGCGCCTCCTTTCGGATCCCGGATCCGGATGGGCTCCGCCTCGCCGCTCTCCTCCAACTCGAGGAGGACGCGGCGCGTGTCGGCCACGGGCAGGCGGAAGTAGTCGGCGACATCGGCCGACGTGCCGAGCCCGGTCGAGCGCAACGCGTGCGAGACGAGGGCGCGCAGGGCGTCGTCGCGGCTCACGTCGCGGCCGATGACCTCGGAAGGGATCACCTGTTCCGGCAGGGCGTAGATCCGCTCGAACCCGGATGTGCGACCCGCCGACACGACGAGTCCCCACGCGAACAGCACCTCGAGCCCCTGCTTGACATCCGACCATCCCCACCACGGACCGCGACGCACCGAGGCCTCGTGCTCGACGGCGCTCGCCGGTTGCGGGCCGTTCGCCGCGAGATCGTCGAGCAGCCAGGTGAGCATCGGGCTGTTCGCGTGCGACCAGTGGTCGGGGTCGGCCGCGGCCTTCTCCCGGCGGGCGATCATCTTCCACCGCCACAGCGGCCATGATGCGAGGGGCATGAACGTCGCCTCGTGACCCCAGTACTCGATGAGCCCCGACCCGGCGCGGTGGGTGAGCCGATCGAGGTCGTTCTTCGCGTAGGGTCCCAACCGAGCGAACACCGGGAGATAGTGACTGCGTTCGAGCACGTTCACGGAGTCGATCTGAAGGACGCCGAGTCGCTCGATGAGGGACCGGATCGAGCGGAGGCCCGCTCGCGGCGGCGGCGTCGACCCCGGGACCGGGTCACCCGTGCCGGACACATCCGTCCCGAGCGCGCCCGTTCCAAGCGCGCCCGTTCCTCGCACATCCGGCCCTGATGCACCCCGTCCTGATGAACCCTGCGCTGATGAACCCTGCGCTGATGAACCCTGCGCTGATGAACCCTGCGCCTTGTGGAAGCCCTGGGCGGCGAGGGCGATCCGTCGTGCGGCGGACAGGGAGAGCGTCTCGGTCATCGCTCGAACCCTAGCAACCACCCCCGACTCCAGCCGTGGTCCGCGACGGTCCCCACCCGTCCCCGGTATGGCCGGGCTCGAATGGGGCCGGTCGTAGACTTGCCCGGTGAGCGACGAGCGGCGGTCGGTTCTCGGCCTTCCCTGGGGCCGGCGTCGTCGCACGCCCGCACCCGGTGCAGGACCGCAGTCGAGCGGCCCGGCCGAGACCGGCGAGGCGACGCGCGGGACCATCGAGCTCGCCCCTACCCCCGGTGACTCGGCCGACGTGACGCCCGGCGTCCGGATCGCTGCCGCGTGGTCGTGGCGCATCCTCGTCATCGCCGCGGCGGTCGGCCTCGCGATCGTGATCGTGGTCCAGTTGCGCCTGATCGTCATCCCCGTGCTCATCGCCGTGCTCGTCTCGGCCCTCCTCGTCCCCTTCGTGTCGTTCCTCGTCGCGAGGAGGTGGCCGAAGGGGATCGCCGTCGCCGTCGCCATGGTGGTCGCGATCGGCGTCGTCTCCGGCCTCCTCTTCCTCGCCGTGCAGCAGATCACGGCCGAGTTCCCGACCGTCCGGGCGCGGACCGTCGAGTCGTACCGGACCTTCACGGCTTTCCTCCTCGACTCGCCCCTTCACATCACGGGGGAGCAGCTGAGCGCGTTCATCGCGGACGTGATGCGCTCGGTGCAGGAGGACGGCCAGGCGCTGTGGAGCGGGGCGCTGTCCGTCGGCTCGACCCTCGGCCATGTCGTGACCGGGATCCTGCTCGCCCTGTTCAGCCTGCTGTTCATCCTCATCGACGGCCGAGGCATCTGGTCCTGGGTCGTGCGGATCCTGCCGGCCCGGGCGCGACCGGCGTTCGACGGGGCGGGACACGCCGGCTGGTACACCCTGGTGAACTACGCGCGGACCCAGATCCTCGTGGCGACCATCGACGCCGTCGGCATCGGCCTCGGGGCGTTCCTCCTCGGGCTGCCGCTCGCGATCCCGATCGCGGTGCTCGTCTTCCTCGGGTCCTTCGTGCCCATCGTCGGAGCTGTCGTGACCGGCAGCGTCGCCGTCTTCATCGCGCTCGTGTACAACGGCCCCGCCATCGCCCTCGCGATGCTGGCCGTCGTACTCGGCGTGCAGCAGCTCGAGGGCCACGTGCTGCAGCCCCTGCTCATGGGCGCGGCCGTCAAGGTGCATCCGCTCGCCGTTGTCCTCGTCGTCGCCGCCGGCTCGATGCTCGCGGGCATCCCCGGGGCCCTCTTCGCGGTGCCGATCGCGGCCGTCGTGAACGTGATGATCGGCTACATCGCGAGCGGGGCCTGGCGCTCCTCGGACGACCCGCTGCGCTATCACGGCGACGTGCTCTGGCAGACCGTGCCGCGGGAGCCCCCGGGTTCCCGTCGCTCGCGCTCCGACGCCCGGATCCCTCCGCCGTCGTCCGTCGTGCCCGACTCCGATCCGGTGTCGGCGCCCCGCTCCCGTCCGCATCCCGACTCCGAGAGGATCACCCGTGACTGAGGCCTCGATCCCCGCGACGATCCCCGCCGACGTCCCGCCCGAGGACATGGTCCCGACCCTCGCGGAGTTCGAGCGCGCCCTCGTCACCGTGTCGACCGTCGTGCAGCCGACGCCGATCGAGAGCTCCCGGTTCCTCGGCGACCTGCTCGGCGCCCCGGTCTACCTCAAGTGCGAGAACCTCCAGCGGACCGGATCGTACAAGATCCGCGGCGCGTACAACCGACTCGCTCAGCTGAGCGACGAGGAGAAGGCGCGCGGCGTTGTCGCGGCGTCGGCCGGCAACCACGCGCAGGGCGTGGCGTTCGCCGCGCGCGAGCTCGGCATCGAGTCGACCATCTTCATGCCGATCGGCGTCCCCCTGCCGAAGCTCCAGGCGACGCGCGACTACGGTGCCCGGGTGATCCTGCGCGGCCACACCGTGAGCGAGCCGCTCGAGGCGGCCGCGCAGTTCGCGGAGGAGACCGGGGCCGTTCTCATCCCGCCGTTCGATCACCACGACGTCATCGTCGGCCAGGGCACCCTCGGTCTGGAGATCTACCGGGACCGGCCCGACGTCGAGACGGTCGTCGTGCCGATCGGCGGCGGCGGGCTCATCTCCGGGGTCGCGGCCGCGATCAAGCAGCGAGCCGCCGAGGACGGCCGGACCGTCCGCGTCATCGGGGTGCAGGCCGCGAACGCGGCAGCGTATCCGCCCTCGCTCGCCGCGGGCGCCCCGGTCGACGTGCCGATCCAGCCGACGATCGCCGACGGCATCGCTGTAAGTCGGCCCGGGACCCGCAACTTCGCGATCGTCGATCGCCTCGTGGACGAGGTCGTCACCGTGTCGGACGACGAGACGGCGAAGGCCCTCGTCGTCCTCCTCGAGCGGGCGAAGCTCGTCGTGGAACCGGCCGGGGCCGTCGCCGTCGCGGCGATCCTCGAGGGACGCGTGACGAGCACGGGACCCACTGTCGCGGTGCTCTCCGGCGGCAACATCGACCCCCTGCTCATGCAGCGCGTCGTGAGCCACGGGCTCGCCGCGGCGGCCCGTTACCTCACCATCCGGGTCCCGCTGCCGGATCGGCCCGGTCAGCTCGCGCGCATCGCCGAGCTCGTCGCGAGCGTCAACGCGAACGTCGTGGAGGTGCTCCACACCCGCCGGGCGCCGGGCATGCAGATCAACGACGTCGTCCTCGAGTTCAGTGTCGAGACGCGCGGTCCGGAGCACCGCGAACTCGTGGTCGAGACCCTGCGCGGCGCGGGCTACGAGCCGCGCGTCATCGACTGAACGGTCACTCGGCGATGGCGCTCGGGCTCGGCGTCCGCCCGACGACTCACTGGCCGGTGTAGGTCTCGACGTTCGTGATGGAGACGGAGATCTCCTTGCCGTTGGGCGCCGTGTACGTCGTCGACTCGCCGACCTTGAGGCCCTGGATGGCCATTCCGAGCGGGCTCTGCTCGGAATAGACGTCGAGCTCGGAGCCGCTCGCGATCTCGCGGCTGCCGAGGAGGAAGACCTCCTCGCCGCCGGCGACGTCGGCGGTGATGACGGTCCCGGGGACGACGACGCCGTTGGAGGTGGGGGCCTCCCCGACCTTCGCCTCCTTCAGGATGTTCTGGAGGGTGCGGATGCGGGCCTCCTGCTTGCCCTGCTCGTCCTTCGCGGCGTGGTAGCCGCCGTTCTCCTTGAGGTCGCCCTCCTCGCGCGCGATCTCGATGCGCTTGGCGATCTCCTCGCGACCCGTCGTCGACAAGTGCTCGAGCTCCGCGGCGAGACGGTCGTACGCCTCTTGCGTGAGGAAGGACACGTTCGAATCAACCATGGGACATGCTCCTGAACGAAAACAGACGCCCTGACCGCGGGGCCAGGGCGTGGTGGACGATCGTTCTGACGATCGGGTGTTCAGAGAATCTTAAGGCAGCCAGCAACGGGAAATCAAACCCGTGTTGCTCTGCTCGCTCGTCCGGACCACCTCGGTGATGACGCGGTTCCGTTCCGACGACGGCGGGACCTCGACGATCTTCCATCCGACGATCGCGTGAGCCTCGTTGAGCGCCTGGACGGCGCAGAGTGTCCGCGTGCCGGGGGCGACGTTGAGGGAGAACGACACCTCGACCGAGTGTTCGTCGACGATGCGGTGGGCGACGTCGCGCGACTCGAGTGACGCGTTGTCCCCGTCGAATGCGACGAGGACGACCCACGC
>CAKTZW010000031.1 GCA_934636065.1 uncultured Labedella sp. | reverse complement strand
GCCGGCGAGGAGGACGCGATCGACCCGCTCGGGCGCGTGCCAGTCGACTCCGCCGTGCACGTCCGGGTAGTGCGCACACGGAGCGTTCACGATGATGCGGTCGCCGGGGACGGCGTCGAGCGCCCACGACGACGCCGGACCGATGCGGCCGTGGAGCGCGACGTCGACGTCGAACTCCGCGACGTCCTGTCGCACCTCCCGGATCGTGTACGTGCGCATCGGCATCCGCTTGTCGTCGGGCAGCTCGCGCCAGCGCTGGTACCAGTCGGTGGGATCGAGGTCGAACTCGGCGAGGTCCATGCCGTCCGTCGGCAGCAGGAACTTGATGCGCTGATCGTGCCGGTTGTCGGCGATCCCGTCGCACAACGGACCCGTGAACGTGATGCGCCGGTAGGTCGGACTGATCGCCACGACGCGTTTGACCTCCACCGCGAAGAGGCGGAAGGGGACGGGCGCGAGGTCGGGTCTGGCGTCGAGGATCGTCATGGTAAGGAAAGCCTAACCTGAGGTTCCGCGAGAGGGAAGCCCGGGAACCCGGCGGCGGACGAAGCGGATCCGTCCGGCACGCACCCGGGATGCGCCGCGGGAGGTCCGCCCCTCACGCGGCCGTGATCGCTAACGTGGTGATCCGGGTCATGGGCCGACAGGAATACGACCCGACACCCCAGCCGCCCGAGGAGACCATGACCGAGTCGTCGACGCCCGCGCGCGACCGGCGCCGTCGTGTCTGGATCACGAGTGCCGTCGCCGTCGTCCTCGCCGTCGCGGTCGTCGTCGGTGTGCGCTTCACCCCGTCCCTGTTCCGGTGGAGTGCCGCGGAGTCCATCGTGAGCCGGGCGGAGGCGGACATCCGCGAGGTGCCCGGCATCGCGTCGGCGTCGGCCGAGCTGGATCAGAGGATCCGGGCGCGTTCCATCTCGCGACACAACCTCTCCGGCTCGGACACCCGGCGACCGGACGGCGAGGTCACGGTCACCGTGACGCTCGCTGAGGGTCTCACCGCGCGGGAGCTCGCGCACGCGCTCGGCGCGGTCCGCTCCGCGTTCGCGGTCGAGGGGCTCGACCGCCACGCCGTCTCCATCGCGTATGGGCAGCACGGCACGGACCGGCGCATCTTCGACGGTTGGGGAACCGTCTGGAAGCCGAAGGACCTGACGGACGACGCGCTCGAGCGGATCGCCGCGTACGCGCTCCAGCTCCCCGCCGACGCCTGGTTCGATCTGGATCCGACGACGTTCGAGCAGGGTCAGTTCGACCGCACCGGTCCGCCGCTCTACACCGACCTCCTCGGTCTCGACGCCGCAGCGGCGTACACGGTCAGCGGCACGCTCGATGCCGGGTCGACCACCGCGTTCCTGGACCAGGTCGCCGCGCTGACGACGGCGTCCGACGAGCTCGGCGGCCCGACGGTGCTCCACCTGAGGGGTCCAGAGGAGGCCGAGGTCGTGACCGCCACCGCGCCGCCGGAGTTGAGCGACGCACTGAGCGAGATCACCACCGCCCTCGGATCGCTGCCCGACGCGGACGCGGTCGCGCTCTCGTATCGGGCGACACTCGAGTGGACGCTCGACATCGACGGGACCGAGGGCCTCCCGGTGGTGGACCTGACGATCCGCACGCTCGCCCCGTCGGCCCGGTGCTCGACGTACACGGAGCTCGTCGACGCGGCCGAGCGGGCCTTCGACGCACGCGACATCACCCACACGGTGGACCTGTCCGATTGCGTCGGCGCGGACGGCCGCTGACGAGGGGCGCGCGGTAGGGTCGTCGCATGGTCGACTCCCTCATCGTCAGTGTGCCCGATGCCCGTCTCGCGAACGCCGTCGGTGATCTGCCGGACGGGGTCGAGCTGCTCGAGTGGGACTTCGAGTCGGCTCCTCCGCGCCCCCACATCGACCTCGTCGTGCCGCCGTACATGGGGGCGAGCAACAAGCTCGGTCGGCTCGCGGAGGTGTCGAGCCGCCTCGTGCAGTCGCAGTCGATCGGGTACGACGGCGTGGACGAGCTGCTGCCAGAGGGCGTGACGTTCGCGAACGCGTCGACGGTGCACGAGACGGCGACGGCGGAGCTCGCCCTCGCGCTCACGCTCGCGGCCCAGCGCGGGCTTCCCGAGTTCGTGCGCAACGCGGAGTCGGGCACGTGGAAGAGCCGCATGCTGCCCGGCCTCGCCGACCGCCGCGTCCTGATCCTCGGGTACGGCGGCGTCGGCCGCGCGATCGAGGACCGGCTGCTGCCCTTCGAGACGACCGTCGTGCGGGTCGCGTCGCGGGCCCGCACCGACGACCGCGGCACCGTGCACGGCGTGGACGAGCTCCCCGACCTGCTGCCCGAGGTCGACATCCTCGTCGTCGTGACGCCCCTCACCCCCGCGACGACGGGACTCGTGGACGAAGCGCTGCTCTCGGCCCTCCCCGACGGCGCCCTCGTGGTGAACGTCGGGCGCGGTCCCGTCGCCGACACCGACGCGCTCGTACGGCACGCGACCGAGGGGCGCATCCGCCTCGCCCTCGACGTGACCGATCCCGAACCGCTGCCGCAGGACCACCCGCTCTGGTCGCTGCCGAACGTCCTCATCAGCCCGCACGTCGGGGGCGCCTCCGGGGCGATGCTCCCGCGCATGGCCGCGCTGGTGCGCCGACAGATCGATCACCTGCTGGCCGACGAGGAGCCGGAGAACATCGTCCTCCGCTCCTGACCGAAAGGGCTACACCCGCACGAGGGCGCCACGCACGACTGGCGCCCTCGGCACCGACTTGCAGCCCTCGTGGGAGAAAGGTTGTCGTGGGTGGCACTCGGCGGAGTGGCCGGGCCGCGGCAGAGCGGCCGACGCCCACCCGGCGGCACGCCATACTGGCAGCAGCACGGGAGCGTCGCGGCACGACCGTCGCCAGGATCCCGTCGAGCGAAGAGGACCATGATGCCCCATCCGTCAGCCGAGGTGGACGCCTACCTCGACGATCTTGACCACCCGCTCGCGTCCGACGTGCGTTCCCTCCGCGACGCGATCCTCGCAGTCGACGACCGGATCACCGAGCACATCAAGTGGAAGGCCCCCAGTTTCGTGGTCGACGGGGACGACCGCGTCACGTTCGCGCTGCGGCCAGGAAAAGGGCTCGAGCTCATCCTGCACCGCGGCGTCACCGTGCGCGCCGACACGGAGGGCTTCCGTTTCGAGGACCACTCCGACATCGTGCGTTGGGCGACGCCTGACCGCGGCATCGTCTCGATGCCCGATGCCACGGCGGTCCGAGAGAAGCGGGCGACGGTGCTCGACCTCGTGCGCCGCTGGATCGACACGGTATGACGCTGACGGCCGACGCGCACGTCCACAGCGGGTGGTCGTGGGACGCCCCAGCGCACCCATCGCCGTCCGGTTCGCTGGTCCGGATCTGCGAACGTGCGGTCCGGATCGTGCCGCCGGCGATCGTCTTCTCCGAGCACCTCGATTCCGAGGACTCGTGGCGGGCTGAGGGAGGCGTCGGGTCGTCCGGATTCCGGCTAGAGATTCGTCCGGAGGACTTCTGGACGCTGACTCGAGGGCGCCTACTCGGTACCGAGGGCGCCAGGCACACGTGGCGCCCTCGAGCGGGTGTAGCCCTGTGGGACGTCATGGCTTGACAGGCGCGCGAGGCAGCGCCATCCTTATTCAACAGGTCAGTTGAATAAGGATGGCAACGCCATGACGGAGCACAGCGGGGACAGCGGGGACACCCGGGCGGAGGATGCGCTCGATCGCGCATTCCTCGCACTCGCCGACCCGGTGCGCCGGAGCATCGTCGCGCGCCTCAGCCGAGGCCCCGCGACGGTCAACGAACTCGCCGAGCCCTTCGCCATCACGACGCAGGCCGTCTCGAGACACATCCACGTGCTCGAGTCCGCCGGCCTCGTGTCGCGCACGCGGGAGGCGCAACGCCGCCCCGTGCACCTCGAGCCCGCGCGACTCGAGGACCTCACCGCGTGGATCGATCGACACCGCCTCGTCGCCGAGCAGCAGTATCGGTCCCTCGACGCCCTCCTCCGCACCATCGCGCCCGACGCGTAGCGTCCGGCGCACCCCGCTCCGAGAGAACAGGAAAAACGATGACGAACTCACTCAGCCTCTCCATCCCCGAAGGCCAGCCCTTCATCGATTTCACGCGCGACTTCGACGCCCCGGTCGAGGCCGTGTTCCGTGCCCACCGCGACCCGGCGCTCGTCGCGCAATGGCTCGGCCCGAACGGCTACGAGATGATCGTCGAGGAGTACGACTTCCGGACCGGCGGCCGCTACCGCTACCTGCACCGCGACCCCTCCGGCGGCGACTACTGGTTCAACGGCGTCTTCCACGTCGTCCGCGAGAACGAGTTCGCGATCCAGACCTTCGAGTTCGAGGGCTTCCCGGACGTCGTGAGCGTCGAGTCGATCCGGTTCGAGGATCTCGGCGACGGCCGCACGCGCCTCATCGGTCACGCGGTGTACCCGACGCAGGAGGCGCGCGACGGCATGGCCGAGAGCGGGATGGAGACGGGCATGAGCCAGGGCTACGAGCGCCTCGACGTCCTGCTCGGGTCGGACTGAGAGCGGGACCGACCGTGGACTGGACTCTCGAGCTGATCACGGTGCCGGTGGCCGACCTCGATCGCTCGATCGCGTTCTACCGCGATCAAATCGGGTTCACGCTCGACCACGAGATCCGCAACGACTACATGACGGCCGCGCAGCTCACCCCGCGGGGCTCGGGCTGCTCGATCGTGATCGGGTCGGTGCCCTCGGATCGGCCGATGCCGCCGGGCTCGTTGTCGGGCGTGCAGCTCGTCGTCTCCGACGCCCGGGCCGCGCACGAGGAGCTGCGGGGACGCGGGGTCGAGGTCGGCGAGATCTCGGTCGTCGACCCCCGCGACGGCGGCACCTTCTTCGGCTTCAGCGATCCGGATGGCAACTCCTGGGTCGTGCAGGAGATCCGCGCCCGTGCCGAGAAGCCGCTGATCCCGCGAAGCTGAGGCTCGGCGGATCGCCACTCGCCCTTCCGCTCCCGACCGGCTATCGTGTGGTCTGACCACACATCAGCCGTTCCCGGAGCGAGGACGCACCATGACCGACGACGCGACGCGCGCCTGGCGGACCGTGCTGCGCTCGCTCGAAACGGACCTGCTCTCGGGCGCGCTCGTGCCGGGCGACCGCCTCCCCGGCGAGCGCGCTCTCGCCGCCTCCCTCGGCGTCGGGCGCTCGAGCGTTCGGGAGGCGCTCCGCGTGCTCGAGGTCCTCGGCCTCATCCGCACCGCCACCGGGTCGGGACCGTCGGCCGGCGCGATCATCGTGTCGGCTCCGCGCGGCGGCATGTCCGCGCTGCTGCGCCTGCAGGTCGCGGCCAACGGATTCGCCGTCGGAGACATCGTGGACACGCGGCTCGTGCTCGAGTCATCCGTGGCCGAGACGCTCGCACGCGCCGTCGCCGCCGGGTCGCCGCTGGATCTCTCCGAACCGGCGGCCCTGCTGGACGCCATGGACGACCCCGCTCTGGCCCCGGCCGAGTTCCTGGCCCTCGACGCACGATTTCACGCGAGCCTCGCGGAGGCCGCCGGGAACCAGGTGATCGTCGCGACGATGTCGGGGCTGCGGGACTCCATCGAGTCGTACGTCATCGCCGGGGTGCCGAGGCTGCCGTCCTGGCCGGCCACCGCGGCGCGGCTCCGGCAGGAGCACCGCGACATCCTCTCCGCCGTCCGCAGGGGTGGCGCCGAGCGCGCCCGACGGACCGTGCACGACCACATCGCCGGCTACTACGCCGAGACCGGCTTGCCCGGCTCCCCCATCTCCACCCCGACGGAAGGACCGATCGCATGATCGAGAGACGCATCCCCACGTGGCACGACTTCGCTCCGCTCCTGCGGTTCAAGAAGCCAGAGCTCGATCCCAGGAAGCACCGGCTCGACGCGGCGCTCACCATCGAGGACCTGCGCCGTATCGCGAAGCGCCGGACGCCGAAGGCCGCCTTCGACTACACGGAGGGCGCCGCGGAGGGCGAGATCAGTCTCGCCCGCGCGCGCCAGGCGTTCAGCGACATCGAGTTCCATCCGTCGATCCTCCGCGACGTCTCGCGCGTGGACACGAGCGTTGAGGTGCTGGGCGGCCGATCCGCGCTCCCCTTCGGCATCGCGCCGACGGGCTTCACGCGCATGATGCAGACCGAGGGTGAGCGCGCGGGTGCGACCGCGGCCGGAGCCGCCGGCATCCCGTTCTCGCTCTCCACGATGGGCACGACCTCGATCGAGGACGTCAAGGCGATCAACCCGGCTGGCCGCAACTGGTTCCAGCTCTACATGTGGAAGGACCGCGAGCGGTCGATGGCGCTCGTCGACCGCGCCGCGAAGGCCGGCTTCGACACCCTGCTCGTGACCGTCGATGTCCCCGTCGCCGGAGCGCGACTCCGGGACAAGCGCAACGGCTTCTCGATCCCGCCGCAGCTCACTCCCGCGACCGTCGTCAACGCGCTTCCCCGGCCGGCCTGGTGGATCAACTTCCTGACGACGGAGGCGCTGTCGTTCGCGACGCTCGACCGCTGGTCGGGCACGGTCGCCGAGCTGCTCGACACGATGTTCGACCCGACCGTGAACTTCGAGGACCTCGCCTGGATCAAGAGCCAGTGGCCGGGGAAGCTCGTGGTGAAGGGGGTGCAGAACCTGAGCGACGCGAAGCGGCTCGCCGACCTGGGGGTCGACGGCATCGTGCTCTCGAACCACGGCGGCCGTCAGCTCGACCGCGCACCCGTCCCCTTCCATCTGCTCCCGACCGTCGTCGCCGAAGTCGGGAACGACACGGAGGTGCACATCGACACGGGCATCATGAACGGGGCGGACATCGTCGCGTCGCTCGCGCTCGGAGCCCGGTTCACCCTCATCGGACGCGCGTACCTTTACGGACTCATGGCGGGCGGCCGCGAGGGCGTCGACCGCACCATCGCGATCCTCCGCGGGGAGATCGAGCGGACCATGCGCCTCCTCGGCGTGACGAGCGTCGCGGAGCTCGAACCGGGCCACGTGACGCAGCTCGCGCGCCTCGTCCCGCTCTCCGCGGCCGCGTCGCACGCCGCCACCCGGTGATGGAGATGCGCGCTCCGCTCCACCCTGTGATGTCGTCACTTTGAGCGGCTTGCGTCGCCTCTACACGACGCAATCCGCTCAAACTGGCGATATCCGCCGGGGGTTCGGGGGCGGGGCGGCCCGCGGCCGGGCCCGCCCGCGCAGACGTCGGCGGCGACTGCGAGGATGGCTGCATGACCTCGACGAGCACCGCGACCGACTCCCGATCCGAGGCACTCCAGGCGCTGCGTGCGCTCACCGGCCGGGACGACGCCGTGTTCCACGAGGGGCAACTCGAGGCGATCCTCGCCCTCGTGGACGATCGGCGTCGAGCGCTCGTGGTGCAACGTACGGGCTGGGGCAAGTCCGCGGTGTACTTCATCGCGAGCCTGCTCCTACGCCGACGCGGCGCCGGGCCGACCCTCCTCGTCTCGCCGCTCCTCGCGCTCATGCGCGACCAGGTCGCGGCGGCGGAGCGCGCGGGAGTGCGCGCCGTCGCGATCAACTCCACGAACGCGCACGAGTGGGACGAGGTGCGCGACCGGCTCGCGAGAGACGACGTCGACGTCCTCCTCGTCTCCCCCGAGCGACTCAACAACCCGCGCTTCCGCGACGAGCAGCTTCCCGACCTCGTGCGCCGCACGGGGCTGCTCGTCGTGGACGAGGCGCACTGCATCTCCGACTGGGGCCACGACTTCCGCCCCGACTACCGGCGACTCGCGGAACTCATCACCACCCTGCCCAGCGCGGTGCCGATCCTCGCGACCACGGCGACGGCCAACGCCCGGGTCGTGACCGACGTGGTCGACCAGCTCGGCGGCGGCACGGCGGACGACGTGCTCACCATCCGCGGATCGCTCGCGCGCGAGTCGCTCCGGCTCGGCGTGCTGACCCTCCGCACCTCGCGCCAACGGCTCGCGTGGCTGCTCACGCACATCGGCGAACTGCGCGGCAGCGGCATCATCTACACCCTCACCGTCTCGGCCGCCGAGGACGCGGCACGGTTGCTCCGCGGCGCCGGCCACGAGGTGCGCGCGTATACGGGCCGCACCGACCCGGACGAGCGCGAGGAGTCGGAGGGCATGCTCAAGCGCAACGAGCTGAAGGCCCTCGTCGCGACGAGCGCCCTCGGCATGGGGTTCGACAAGCCCGACCTCGGCTTCGTCGTGCACCTCGGCGCGCCGTCATCGCCCGTCGCGTACTACCAGCAGGTGGGGCGCGCCGGTCGTGGCTCCATCGACGCCGACGTTCTCCTGCTCCCGGGCGAGGAGGACGAGGACATCTGGAGTTACTTCGCCACGGCCTCCATGCCCGATGAACGGCGCGCGACCGCCGTGCTCGACGCCCTCGCCGACGCGACGGATGCCAAGCCGCTCTCGACCCCGGCGCTCGAGTCCCGCGTCGACATCCGGCGCTCGCCGCTCGAGCTCCTCCTCAAGGTCCTCGACGTCGATGGGGCGGTGCGGCGCGTCTCGGGCGGCTGGATCGCCACCGGGCGGCCCTGGGTGTACGACCGCGAACGATACGAACGCATCGCCGCGGCCCGCCGCGCCGAGCAGCGCTCGATGCTCGACTACGAGAACACCGCGGCGTGCCGCATGGAGACCCTCCAGCGCGACCTCGACGACCCGACGGCGGCCCCGTGCGGCCGCTGCGACACCTGCACGAGCGCGTGGTACCCGGCTGCCGTCGCGGAAGAGGCGACCGCCGCAGCGAGCGCGTCGCTCGACCGCGTGGGCGTGCCCGTCGAGCCGCGGTCGCAGTGGCCGACCGGCGCCGACCGCCTCGGCGTCCCCGTGAAGGGCCGGCTGTCCGCCGACGAACGCGTCGAGGAGGGACGGGCGCTCGCCCGGCTCACCGACCTCGGGTGGGGCGGCGTTCTGCGCACACTCTTCGCCGAGGGAGCACCGGATGCGCCGATCGCGCCGAGTGTCCTCGACGCGTGCGTCCGGGTTCTCGCCCAGTGGGGCTGGGAAGAGCGGCCCGCCGCCGTCGTCAACCTGCCGTCGCGATCACGCCCGCAGCTCGTCGACTCCCTCGCCACCGGCATCGCGCGCATCGGCAAGTTGCCGTACCTCGGATCGCTGGAGTTCGAGAACGGCGGCCCGACCGGCGGCCCGGGTGGCAATAGCGCCTACAGACTCGCCGGAGTCTGGGGCGGCTTCGCTGTCGGACCGCAGCTGCGTGAGGACCTCGCCCAGCTCGGCGGTCGACCCGTCCTGCTCGTGGACGACCGAGCCGACTCACGCTGGTCCATCACCGTCGCCGGTCGCGAGCTCCGGGCCGCCGGCGCCGGACCCGTCCTGCCGCTGGTCCTCGGCCTCGTCGGCTGACGGGGACAGCGTCTCTCGTCAGCCGCGGGGCTGCCTCTCTCGTCAGCCGCGGGGCTGGGGCCTCCGCGCCGTGAAGAGCTCCTCGCGCACACGCTTCCGCAGCACCTTGCCGACGAGCGACCGGGGCAGTGAGTCGGCCTCGACGAAGCGACGCGGCACCTTGTAGCGGGCGAGCCGCGCCCGGCAGAACTCCTTGAGCGCGTCCGGGTCGAACACCGCACCGGCGTTGAGCACGACCGCCGCCGCGACGTCCTCGCCTCCCGACTCCCGGGCCAGGCCGACCACCGCGGCTTCGGCGATGTCGGGGTGGGAGACGAGCACCTCCTCGACCTCCGAGGGCGAGACGTTGAAGCCGCCCGTGATGATGAGCTCCTTCACCCGGTCGACCACCGTGACGAAACCATCGGGAGACACCGTCACGATGTCACCGGTGCGGAGCCAGCCGTCCGCGAGCAGGGCCTCCGCCGTGGCCTCCGGCCGCCGCCAATACCCCTGGAAGACCTGCGGTCCCTTCACGAGGAGCTCGCCGGGCTCCCCCGGGTCACGATCCACGGCCGGATCCGCGGGGTCGACGACGCGGATCCGCGTGCTCGGGAACGGCACGCCGACGGCCCCGGGGCGTCGCGTATGACCCATCGGGTTGCCGAGCGACACGGGCGAGGACTCCGTCATCCCGTACCCCTCGACGAGCAGCCCGCCCGTCGCCTCCTCCCACCGCGTCACGGTGGAGACCGGCAGACTCATCGCGCCCGAGATCGAGAACCGGACGTGCGAGAGGTCGAGCTTCGACTTCCCGGAGGCCGCGCGCGTCAGCGCGTCGTAGATCGGCGGGACGGCGGGCAGGAACGTGGGAGGCGAGGACGTCGACGCGTCCGCGACGAGACCGACGTCGAAGCGGGGGAAAAGCACGACCTTGGCGCCGATGCTCATCGCCGTGATCAGACACACCGTCAGTCCGTAGGCGTGGAACATCGGCAGCACCGCGTAGAACGTCTCGTCACCCTCGCGGAGACCCGGCACCCACGCGCGACACTGCATCGCGTTCGCGCGCAGGTTGCGGTGCGTGAGGATCACGCCCTTCGGGGTCCCCGTCGTCCCGCTCGTGTACTGCAGAGCCGCCACGGCGTCGAGCGTCGGGCGAGCGTGCCGCCGCGAGATCCGCCGGCTCTCCACGAGCGAGGACCAGTCCAGGTACCGCCGCCGACTCGGCCGCTTCGTCATGGCCGCGCGGAGCGTGCGCGCCTTCGGCACCGGCAGCCGCAACGCGACGCGCTTGCCGAACGGAAGCGCCTCCGTCATGTCGACGGCCACGATGTGCTCGACACCGACGTCGGCCGGGAACCCGTCGACGGTGTCGTAGGCGACGTCCCAGACGATCGCGACGCGCGCCCCGTGGTCCTCGAACTGGTGGCGCAGCTCTCGGTCCGTGTAGAGGGGATTGTGCTCGACGACGATCCCGCCGATCCGGAGGACGGCGTAGAACGCGACGACGTGCTGCGGGCAGTTCGGGAG
>CAKTZW010000030.1 GCA_934636065.1 uncultured Labedella sp. | reverse complement strand
ACGACGTCCTGCGCGTCTCCGGCAAGACCGGCATGGGCGTCGAGGGGCTCCTCGACCGCGTCGTGGAGCGCATCCCGAGCCCCACGGGCGACGCCGACGCTCCCGCCCGCGCCATGATCTTCGACTCGGTGTACGACACCTACCGCGGTGTCGTCACCTACGTGCGCATGATCGACGGCAGCCTCACTCCCCGCGAGCGCATCCAGATGATGTCGACGCGTGCTGTGCACGAGCTCCTCGAGATCGGCGTCTCCTCTCCCGAGCCGAGCCCCACGAAGGGCCTCGGCGTCGGCGAGGTGGGGTACCTGATCACGGGCGTGAAGGACGTCCGCCAGTCGAAGGTCGGCGACACCGTCACGAACGCCCAGAAGCCCGCGACGGAGGCGCTGCCCGGCTACACGGACCCGAAGCCCATGGTGTTCTCGGGGCTGTACCCGATCGACGGCGCGGACTACCCGGACCTGCGCGAGGCGCTCGACAAGCTCAAGCTGTCGGACGCCGCCCTCAACTACGAGCCGGAGACCTCCGTCGCGCTCGGCTTCGGCTTCCGCTGCGGCTTCCTCGGGCTGCTCCACCTCGAGATCATCACGGAACGCCTCGAACGCGAGTTCGGCCTCGATCTCATCGCGACCGCTCCCTCCGTGACCTACCAGGTCACGACGGAGGACAAGAAGGTCGTCACCGTGACCAACCCGAGCGAGTTCCCCGGCGGGAAGATCATGTCGGTGTCGGAACCGATGGTGAAGGTGGGCATCCTCGCGCCGAAGGACTATGTCGGCACGATCATGGAGCTCTGCCAGTCGCGCCGCGGCAGCCTGCTCGGCATGGAATACCTCGGAGAGGACCGGGTCGAGCTGCGTTACACGATGCCGCTCGGTGAGATCGTGTTCGACTTCTTCGACCACCTCAAGAGCCGCACCCAGGGCTACGCCTCGCTCGACTACGAGCCGTCGGGGGAGCAGGACGCGGACCTCGTCAAGGTGGACATCCTGCTGCAGGGGGAGCAGGTCGATGCGTTCAGCGCGATCGTGCACCGGGACAAGGCGTACGCGTACGGTGTCCTCATGACGGAGCGGCTCAAGAACCTCATCCCGCGTCAGCAGTTCGAGGTGCCGATCCAGGCGGCGATCGGTGCCCGGATCATCGCTCGCGAGTCGATCCGCGCGATGCGGAAGGACGTCCTCGCCAAGTGCTACGGCGGCGACATCACCCGCAAGCGCAAGCTGCTCGAGAAGCAGAAGGAGGGCAAGAAGCGCATGAAGATGGTCGGCCGCGTCGAGGTTCCGCAGGAGGCCTTCATCGCCGCGCTCTCCGGGGACACCGAGACGAAGAAGGACAAGAAGTAGAGCCATGCGCCGCGAGACCTTCGAAGACGTCCACGTCGACTACGGCTCGGTCGGCGCGACCGCGGCGCCCGACATGATGCAGTACCCGCCGCGCGGCTTCCGATCCGCCGAGGTCGAGGTCCGCCTCGGCAGCGGCGAGGAGCGCTTCCGCCAGGCCGTCGACGCGATCATGTCCTGGGACCTGTACCGCGGATCGGGGATCGCCGTCCAGGTGCTGTCGCACGGCGAGCCGGGCGCCTACACGGGCGTGCGCTTCGCGGACGACGGCACTCCGATCGGCCCCGCGACGCTCTCCGCCGAGGAGCGCTTCACGGCCGACGGCATCCCCTACGTCTCCTCCGGCGCCTCGGCGAAGCTCAGCGGACGCGTGGGCGTCTACCGCGTCACGAGCCGCGTCCGGGTGGTCTCCGTCGTCGAGGACGAGCGTCGTGTGAGCGTGACGTTCGGAACTCTCGGCGGGTGCGTCGTGAGCGGCGAGGACGCGTACATCGTGGAGTTCGCGGACGACGACAGTGTCCGCTTCCTGCAGCGGTCGGTCTTCCGGCCCAAGGCGCTGCACTACCGGGTGCTGCCCTGGCTTCCGCGTCGGCGCTGGACCGCGCTGTCCACGCGCTTCGCCCGCACCCTCTCGCCGCTCTGGGCCGCCCGCTCGCGCGGTCAGGTCTCGGAGTAGGGGCGAGTGGGCGGCCCCCTGCCCCTCGCCGATCCAGCCCCGCGGGACGGCGCGCTCCCATATTCCGTTGCCGCCGGGGCGGAGGAACGCGCGTTCGGCGTGTACGTGCACGTGCCGTTCTGCACGGTCCGGTGCGGCTACTGCGACTTCAACACGTACACCGCGACGGAACTCCGCGGTGCTTCCCGCTCGGACTACGCGAGCCACGCGACGGCGGAGATCGAGCTCGCCGCCCGCGTGCTCGGCGGGGCCGGACTGCCGAGCCGACCGGCGAGCACCGTGTTCTTCGGCGGCGGCACGCCGACCCTCCTGCCGGCGACGGATCTCGTGCGGCTCCTCGACGCCGTGCGCGAGCGGTTCGGGCTCGCGGACGACGCCGAGATCACGACCGAGGCGAACCCGGACAGCGTCGATCTCGACTACCTCGAAACCCTCGCCGACGCCGGCTTCACGCGTGTCTCGTTCGGGATGCAGTCGGCCGTGCCCTCCGTTCTCTCGACGCTCGACCGCACGCACGACCCCGAGCGCATCCCGGTCGTCGTCCAGGCGGCACGCGCCGCCGGACTGCAGGTCAGCCTCGACCTCATCTACGGCACGCCAGGGGAGACGATCGACGACTGGCGGAGGTCCCTCGAGACCGCGATCGCCGAGCGACCCGACCACCTCTCCGCCTACGCGCTCATCGTCGAGCAGGGGACCCGGCTCGCGCGGCGCATCCGATCCGGCCAGCTCGCGGCACCGTCCGACGACCTCCAGGCCGACATGTACGAGCTCGCCGACGAGCTGCTCGGCCGGGCGGGCTACTCCTGGTACGAGGTGAGCAACTGGGCCGCGAGCCCCGAGTTCCGCTCCCGCCACAACCTGTCGTACTGGCGCGGATCCGACTGGTGGGGGGTCGGCCCCGGCGCCCACAGCCATGTCGGCGGTGTGCGCTGGTGGAACGTGAAGCACCCGGCAGCGTACGCGGCGCTCGTGGAGCAGGATGCATCCCCCGCGCACGGGCGCGAGACGCTCGACGACGACACGCGGCTCGTCGAGCGTGTGCTGCTCGAGTCGCGGATCGCCGAGGGGCTCGCGATCGAGGCGCTGCCGGCGGACGGTCGCACCGCGGTCGCCGGCCTGATCGCCGACGGCCTCGTGAACGCGGAAGCCGCCCTCCGCGGCCGAGTCGTGCTCAGCCTGCGGGGGCGGCTTCTCGCCGACGCTGTCGTGCGCCGGCTCGTGGCCTGACGGTGGTCGCGGCGCGGCGCACCGGGACCACCGGTCGTCACTTGATGAATCGGAAGTTGACCGGGTACCGGTACGCCGAGCCGCCGTTGACCTTCACGCCGCCGATGATCGAGAACACGAGGTTCGCGAGGTACGGGATCCACGGCAGGAAGCTCAGGAGCATCCCGACCGGGTTGTAGCCGCCGGCGGAGAAGATCAGCGAGAAGTTGATGATCGTCGTGATGATGCTGAGCGCGACGTAGGCGATGATCCACGTGATCTGCCAGTTGAGGGCTTCCTTCGACTCCTGGCGGGTGAACCCGCCGCGGTCCTTGAAGACGAGGAAGATGATGAGCGACGGCAGGACGCCGAGGACGCCGCCGAAGTGCGACCACATCGCCCACTGCTTGTCCTCGGCCGGCGAGAGCGGTGCCGCGCCCGCGGGCTGTCCGTAGCCGGGCTGGCCGCCCTGGGGGGCTCCGTAGCCGGCCTGGCCGTAGCCGGGCTGCTGGCCCTGCTGAGGGGCGCCGTAACCGGGCTGACCGCCCTGGGGTGCACCGTATCCGGGCTGCCCGCCCTGGGGCGCACCGTATCCCGGCTGCCCGCTCGGCGCGCCGTAGGGCGACGGGCCGGGCTGCGACGGGCCCGTCTGCGGCGCTCCGTAGGGCGAGGGACCGCTCGGGGCCGGGGCCCCGTACGGCGGCTGGGGCGGCGCGGGCGGCTGCTGGCCGTTCGGCTGCTGGTCTCCCGGCTGGGGGGAAGAGGGATCGGTCATCGCCGTTCCTTTCGATCGGATGACGTGCGAGGCGACGGCCCCGTCGAGCGGAGCCGCAGCGGACGGGACCGCTTCGGCACAGCATCACGGTATCGGTCCCGTCGAAGCGCCCGCAATCGCGGTCCGCGGCTCTCCGCGCCGGCCGAGCCCACGACACGAGACCGAGTCCTGCCGGTCGCCGCGCGAAGCGGAGTATCATTGGCACTCAGAGTCGGTGAGTGCCAACGCGCGATGGGAGGACGCTGATGGTTTCGGAACGGGGGCTCGACGTCCTCAAGGCGATCGTGCACGATTACGTCGCGTCGCGCGAGCCGGTCGGATCGAAGACCATCGTCGAGCGGCACGCGTTCGGCGTCTCGGCCGCCACGATCCGCAACGACATGGCTCTCCTCGAGGAGGAGGAGCTCATCGTCGCCCCCCACACGTCGAGCGGACGAGTTCCGACGGACAAGGGCTACCGCCTGTTCGTCGACCAGCTCGCCGACCGCCGCCCGCTCTCGAGCGCGCAGCGCGTCGCGATCGAGCAGTTCCTCGGCGAGTCGATCGACCTCGACGACGTCCTCTCCCGCACCGTGCGTCTGCTGTCGCAGCTGACGAATCAGGTGGCGCTCGTCCAGTACCCGTCGTTCACGAACGCGTCGGTGCGGCACGTGGAGCTCGTCATCCTCGCGCCGTCGCGACTGCTCGCCGTCCTCATCACCGACTCCGGTCGCGTCGAGCAGCGCATCGTCGAGACCGTCGCACCGGTCGACACCACCGCGGTGGAGCGGGTCAAGCGGGCGATCGGAGACGCGGCCGTCGGCAGGTCCATCGCCGACGCGACCGCGGCGCTCGACGGACTTCCCGACTCCCTCGAGCCTCCGCTGCAGCACCTCGGTCGCCTCGTCGCCGATGCCGTCATCGGTCAGCTCGGCCACTACCGGCAGGACCGACTGGTCCTCGCCGGCTCCGCGAACCTCGCGCGCACCGAGGAGGATTTCCGCGGCAGCATCTTCCCCGTCCTCGAGGCGCTCGAACAGCAGGTCGTCCTGCTCAGGCTCTTCGGCGAGATGGAGTCGGACGCCTTCGGCGTCTCCGCGCGGATCGGTCGCGAGAACGCCGCGTACGGGCTGTCCGAGACGAGCGTCGTGGTGAGTGACTACGCCACGGCGCCGGGGGAGACGGCACGACTCGGCGTCCTCGGGCCCACCCGCATGGACTACTCGAGCAATATGGCGGCGGTCCGCGCCGTCGCCCGCTATCTCACGCGGCTCCTCGGGGAGTCGTGATCCTGAGCCGTCCACTCCCGTGGATGTCCGAACCCGCAACCCGTGTCGTCGGTGCCGCCCTGGCTCCGACGCGCCCCAGACGAAAGGCCATGCGTGGCTGACCACTACGAGGTCCTCGGCGTCTCGCGCGATGCGAGCGCCGAGGAGATCAAGAAGGCGTACCGCCGCCTCGCCCGCGAGCTCCACCCCGACGTCAACCCCGGAGCCGACGCGTCGGAGCGGTTCAAGGAGGTGACGCACGCCTACGACGTGCTGAGCGATCCCGAGCAGCGCCAGCGCTACGACCTCGGCGACGCCGGCGGCTTCGGCGGCGGGGGCGCGGGCTTCTCCGGCTTCGGCGACATCTTCGACTCCTTCTTCGGCGGCGGCGCCCAACGCGGTCCGCGGTCGCGCCGCGAGCGCGGCCAGGACGCGCTCCTGCGCGTGGAGGTCGATCTCGAGGAGGTCATCTTCGGGACGCACCGCGACCTCGAGGTCGACACGGCCGTGGTGTGCGAGACCTGCAACGGCTCGTGCGCCCAGCCCGGCACCTCGCCCGTCACGTGCGACGTGTGCCGCGGCACCGGCCAGATCCAGCGCACGGTCCGCTCCCTCCTCGGCAACGTTGTGACGGCCTCCCCGTGCGGCACCTGCCGCGGCTACGGCACCGTGATCCCGCACCCGTGCGTCACATGCGCCGGTCAGGGCCGCGTCCGCGCGCGTCGGACCGTTCCCGTCGACATCCCCGCCGGCGTCGACACCGGCCTGCGGCTGCAGATGCCGGGAAGCGGCGAGGTCGGTCCCGCCGGAGGTCCGAACGGCGACCTCTTCCTCGAGATCTCCGTCCGACAGGACGAGGACTTCAGCCGGAACGGCGACGACATCCTCTGCACGCTCGAGGTGCCGATGACCGACGCGATCTTCGGAGCCCACACGACGATCCCGGCGCTCGACGGCGACGTCGACGTCGAGCTGCGGGCCGGCGTGCAGAGCGGTGAGATCCTCACGGTGAAGGGGCGCGGCATCACCCGACTGCGCGGTTCGGGACGCGGCGACCTCCGCATCGGCGTTCAGGTGGTGACGCCGACGAAGCTCGACCACAAGGAGCGGGAGCTCATCCAGAGGTTCGCGAAGGGGCGCAAGCAGCACGGCCCGCAGCTGGCGCACTTCCACCAGGGGCTGTTCTCGAAGCTCCGCGATCGCTTCCTCGGCTGAGCCGTGAGCTCCCTGTTCCTGACGGAGACGCTCGGTGACCACGTCGCGGGTGACGTGGTCACCCTCGATGGCCGCGAGGCGCACCACGCGAGCGTGAACCGGTTGCGGACGGGGGAGGCGGTCCTGCTCGGGGACGGCCGCGGCACGCTCGCCGAGGCGACGGTCGAGGAGTCGAACCCGGCCCGGATCCGCTTGAGGATCGGGGAATCGCGCTTCACGCCGCGTCCGACGCCCGAGATCTGGCTCGCCCAGGCTCTCGCCAAGGGCGACCGCGACGAGCTCGCCGTCCAGGCCGCGACGGAGGTCGGCGTCTCCGGCGTCATCCCCGTGCAGGCGGCGCGCAGCGTCTCGCGGTGGAGCGGGCCGAAACTCGACAAGGGCGTGGCCCGCTGGGAGAGCATCGTCCGGGAGGCGAGCAAGCAGGCGATCCGTCCGTGGGTGCCCGACGTCGCCGCCCCTGTCGCTCCCGCGGATCTCGTCTCCCCGCGCGATCGGGTCCTCGTGCTCGACCCGCGGGCGGACACCCGGCTCGCCGACGCCGTGGGCGACACGCCTCGGGGCGTCGCTCGCATCGTGCTCGCCATCGGCCCGGAGGGCGGGTTCGCCCCCGAGGAGATCGACCGCCTGACGGCTGCCGGGGCCGTTCCGGTCGTGCTCGGCGACACCGTGCTGCGCACCTCGACAGCGGGGCCGGCTGCGATCGCCGTCGCGAACGTCGTCCTCGGCCGCTGGTGACGGCCCGACCCGCGCCCCGCGCCGGTAGAATGGACGTCATGACCACCACCGAACCGAGCATCTTCAGCCGGATCGTCGCGCGCGAGATCCCGGCGGACATCGTGTTCGAGTCGGACGCGATCATCGCCTTCCGCGACATCGCGCCTCAGGCGCCGGTGCACGTCCTCGTCGTCCCGAAAACGGAGCGGTACCGCGACGTCGCGGAGCTCGCCGAGGGCGATCCCGCCCTGCTCGCCGAGGTCGTCGCGACCGCGCGGCGGATCGCCGGGGAGGCCGCCGACGGCCACTTCCGCCTCGTGTTCAACACGGGGGAGCGGGCCGGGCAGACCGTCTTCCACGTCCACGCGCACGTGCTCGCCGGCGGCGTCGAGGAGGGATCGCTTGGCGGAGCCTGACGGCGGCGCGGTCTCCCGCCTCCACATCGACGGCGTCGCACTCGTGCGCCTGTTCGGTCCGCAGGACCGGCTGTTGCGGACGATCGAGACCCAGTACCCGCTCGTCGAGGTGCAGACGCGCGGCAACGACATCACTCTCAGCGGTGACCCCGAGCAGGTCGCCGCGGCAACGACTCTCATCGAGGAGCTCCTCATCATGATCCGCAACGGCCAGGACATCGATCCCGTCGAGGTCCGCTCGTCCGCCCGCATCATCGAGGGCGAGGGCCACCCGGCCGACGTCCTCGGCGGCCAGGCCGTGCTCACGTCGCGCGGCAAGAGCATCCGCCCGAAGACCGCGGGTCAGAAGGCGTACGTCGACGCGATCGACGAGAACACGATCGTCTTCGGCATCGGCCCGGCCGGCACGGGCAAGACCTACCTCGCGATGGCGAAGGCCGTCCAGGCGCTCCAGCGCAAGGAGGTCAACCGGATCATCCTGACCCGTCCCGCGGTCGAGGCGGGCGAGCGGCTCGGCTTCCTGCCGGGGACGCTGACGGACAAGATCGACCCGTACCTCCGTCCGCTCTACGACGCGCTCAACGAGATGATGGATCCCGAGCTCGTCCCGAAGCTGCTCGCGGCCGGGACGATCGAGGTCGCGCCGCTCGCCTACATGCGCGGGCGGACGCTCAACGACTCCTTCATCGTGCTCGACGAGGCGCAGAACACCTCTCCCGAGCAGATGAAGATGTTCCTCACCCGGCTCGGTTTCGGGTCGAAGATGGTCGTGACGGGCGACATCACCCAGATCGACCTGCCGACCAACGCCTCCGGCCTGCGACTCGTCACGCGGGTGCTCTCCGACATCGACGACATCCACTTCGCGCGGCTCACGAGCGAGGACGTCGTCCGGCACACGCTCGTCGGCCGCATCGTCGACGCCTACAGCGAGTACGACGCCAAGAAGCAGGCGGATCACTACGAGCGCGAACAGGCTCGCGAGTTCGCCAATCGAGCCGAGCGCCGCGGATCGGTCCCGCGCGACCGGATGCCGCGTGGGGGCCGGGGAGCATGAGCATCGAGATCAACAACGAGTCGGGCGTCGAGGTCGACGAGTCGAAGATCCTCCGCCTCGCCGACTTCGCCCTCGAGGTCATGCACGTGAGCGAGGAGGCCGAGCTCAACATCGTCCTCGTCGACGAGGCCGCCATGGAGCAGCTGCACGTCCAGTGGATGGACGAGCCGGGTCCGACGGACGTGCTGAGCTTCCCGATGGACGAGCTCCGTCCGGGCACCGAGGACGAGCCGACCCCGCCGGGGCTCCTCGGCGACATCGTGCTGTGCCCCCAGGTGGCGGAGTCGCAGGCGGAGACCGCCGGCCACCCGACCATCGACGAACTTCTCCTCCTGACGGCGCACGGCGTGCTGCACCTGCTCGGCTTCGATCACGCCGAGCCCGACGAGAAGAAGGAGATGTTCGGCATCCAGCGCGACATCCTGCTCGGCTTCGCCATGCGCGAGCGGCGCGGCTGACGAATGCTCCTCGTCTGGCTCATCGCCGGGTCCCTGGTCCTCGTCGCCTTCGCGGGCCTCATGTCGGCGGCTGAGGCCGCGATCTCGGTGAAATCGCGGGCCGACATCCTCGCGCTCGCGATCGAGTCCCGCTCTCGCCTGTCGCTCGTCCGCATCGCCGAGGACACCGGGACGCACGTCAACGCCCTGTCGTTCATCAGGATCTGCGCGGAGACGACGGCGGCCGTGCTCGTGACGCTCGCGTTCTCCTTCTCGCTCGACTCGTTGTGGCTCGCCCTCGTCTCGTCGGCCCTCCTCATGACGGCCGTGTCGTTCGTCCTCGTCGGTGCGAGCCCGAGGGGAGTCGGCCGATCGAACGCCGACGCCATCCTGCGGGTGAGCGCGCCCATCGTGCACGCCGTGCGCGTCGTCCTCGGCCCGCTCGCCGACGCCCTCGTGACCTTCGGAAACCGCGTCACGCCCGGGGTGCCGAGGGGCTCGGCGTTCTCGTCGGAGGAGCAGCTCCTCAGCATGGTCGATGAGGCGACGGAGCTCGCCGTGCTCGAAGAGGACGAGCGAGCGCTCATCCACTCGATCTTCGAGTTCAATCAGACCGTCATCCGCGAGGTGATGGTCCCGCGGACCGACATGATCGTCGTCGACGCGAGCGAGAGCGTGCAGGAGGCCACGGGGGTGTTCCTCCGCACGGGTGTCTCCCGCCTGCCCGTCATCGACGGCGACGTCGACGAGGTCGTCGGGATCCTCTACCTCAAGGATGTCGCTCGGATCGGCTACGAAACCCCTCAGGACGCCGAGGCCCTCACCGCCGGTACGATCGCGAAGCCCGCTCTGTTCGTCCCCGAGTCGAAGAAGGCGGACTCGCTCCTCGCTCAGATGCAGGCGGAGTCGACCCACCTCGCGATCGTGATCGACGAGTACGGCGGCGTCGCCGGCCTCGTGACCATCGAGGACCTCATGGAGGAGCTCGTCGGTGAGATCTCGGACGAATACGACATCGCCGCGGACGAGGTCGTCGCGCTGGAATCCGATGCCTACCGGGTGAGCGCCCGACTCGCGATCGACGAGCTCGGCGAGCTGTACGGCATCGAACTGGAGGACGACGACGTCGACACCGTCGGCGGGCTCCTCACGAAACACCTCGGGCGGCTGCCGTCGTCCGGGGACGAGGTGACGGCGAACGGACTCGTGCTCGTCGCCGATCGGGTCGAAGGGCGGCGGAAGCGACTCGTGACCGTCGTCGTCCGGCCGACGGAGGCGCTCGACGAGATCCGTGCGGCGCTCGCGAGGGAGGCGGCGGAATGACCGACGAACGAGACGGGATCGACGGCGACGACGCGACGGCCGCGCAGACGGAATACCGGGCGGGCTTCGTCTCGTTCGTGGGCCGGCCGAACGTCGGCAAGTCCACCCTCACGAATGCGCTCGTCGGCGAGAAGGTCGCGATCACGAGCTCGAAGCCGCAGACCACGCGTCGCGCGATCCGCGGCATCGTGCACCGACCGGACGGGCAGCTCGTGATCGTCGACACCCCCGGGATCCACCGTCCGAGGACTCTGCTCGGTCAGCGGCTCAACGACCTCGTCGAGGCCACCCTCGGCGACGTCGACGTGATCGGACTCTGCATCCCGGCCGACGAGAAGATCGGCCCGGGCGACCGCTTCATCAACGAACAGCTGGACCGATACGGCCGGGCGAAGAAGATCGCCATCGTCACGAAGATCGACGACGTCCCGCGCGACCGCGTCGGGGATCAGCTGATCGCGGTCTCCCAGCTGCGCGAGTGGGACTCGATCGTCCCCGTGTCCTCGACGGAACGCATCCAGCTCGACGTCCTGAGCGATGAGATCCTGTCGCTCCTCCCGGTGTCCGCCGCCCTCTACCCGGACGAGGCGGTGACCGAGGAGTCCCTCGAGGACCGTATCGCCGAGCTCGTCCGCGAGGCCGCCCTCGAGGGCGTCACCGACGAGCTGCCGCACTCGCTCGCCGTGACGGTCGACGACATCCAGCGGCGCGACGACAAGGACCTCGTCGAGATCTACGCGAACGTCTTCGTGGAGCGCGACAGTCAGAAGG
>CAKTZW010000029.1 GCA_934636065.1 uncultured Labedella sp. | reverse complement strand
CTCGAGCAGAACCTCGCAGCGGCGCTCGACGAGGTCCAGCGCCTCAAGCCGTCCAGTGCGAAGGGCCGCTACATCCAGAAGGGCGCCGTCTCGACGACCTTCGGCCCGGGCATCCCGCTCGACGTCAACGCGCTCTGATCAGCGCGTAGCAACACCCGCGAAGGGCCCCGCCAGTAGGCGGGGCCCTTCGTCATTGTGGAAAATTCGACATCGGGCGATAGGTGCGGTCCGCTAGCCGACCGCAGCCAGGTCGGGGGCACGCGTGCCCGTGAGAATCTCAATCGGGATGGCGAGGGACGACGACAGCGCCTCTAATTGGGCCCAGGTGAAGGGAACGAGTCCAGCGATGCGTTCGTAGGCAGCGGTGCGACCGAGCTCGATACCGGCCGACTGGAGCGCCGCGACGGCGGCACTTCGGGGGATCCGGCGGCGGGCGAGTTCTGCTCGAACAGCTCCCGCCACGATGCGGTAATCGGGGGCGTCAGCAGTGCTCATCGCCATAGCGTATGTCGCCCTGACGGGCCAATGGCCAGAGTTCTCCACAGGGTGGGCATCAGCAGAAGTCGTTCAGCGGACGGTCGTGCGGCTGGCTCCCGCACGAGGCGATGACCTCTACGCTTGACACCCCCCTCTCTACGTGTCCCGAGATCGGGGGTGTCGCGCAGCATTGTTCAGAAACGTGAGCAAGTGTCATACTCCTTGAGGAAATCGCGGGGGGAATCGTGATTTCCAGATCGCTGGGGGGACTGTTCGAACCCGAATCTTCGAGCAGAGAATAAGAGAAATCATGGGCACGACAATCGTGCCGTCGAGACAGTCATCGTCGCGTGCGCGTCGATCTCGTCGGCTGAACCTCTTCTTGACCATCATTGCGGCCGCGGGGCTAGTGATCTCGAGCCTCAACGGAGCGTCTGATCCAGCGGGCGCTGCGGTCACCGGTCAAGTCCCGGCCGAGGCACCTGGTCGAGAAAGCGTGTCAAGTGACCCGCTTCCGGCCCCTCAAATCGACGGCGTCGTCTGGGATCAAGCCGTCATCGGCGACACCGTGTATGTAGGTGGGTCGTTCACAACGGCCCGCCCAGCCGGAGCGGCACCCGGAACGCAGACGGTCCCGCGCAGCAACTTTCTCGCGTATGACTTGAACACTGGAGTGCTGCTCGATTACGCACCAGGGTTCAATGCATCCGTTCGGGCGTTGTCTGTTTCTCCGGACGGGAAGCGACTCTATGTGGGGGGCGCATTCACTTCCGCGGCCGGCTCTACCCGGTACAGGCTCGCTGCGTTCGACAGCGCAACCGGGAAACTGATCGCGAGCTTCGCGCCGGTCCTTAACGCGAGCGTTTGGGCGATCACCGTCACCGACACGACGGTGTATGTGGGAGGAGCGTTCACATCGGCGCAGAAGACCGACCGCTCAGGCCTCGCCGCGTTCTCATCATCCAATGGATCGCTCACACAATGGGCGCCTCTTGCTCAGTCAGGCACGGTGAATGCGCTCGTAGCCTCACCCGACGGAAGCAAGATCGTCATTGGGGGGCGATTCACCACCCTCAACGGCTCTGGGAATCCGGGACGATCCATGGGGGCGGTGCGCGCTGACGATGGCCGCTCACTCCCCTGGAAAGCGAACGAGACGATCCGCAACGGCGGCGAGAACTCCGGCATCTACTCGTTGTCGTCGGATGGTGAGTCGCTGTACGGTGCCGCCTTCCTCTTCAGCGTGACAGAAGGTAACTTCGAGGGGACGTTCCGCGCCAGTTGGGCAGATGGTTCGATCGAGTGGATGACCGATTGTCATGGCGACAGCTACTCGATCGCCGCGACGGAGGGCGTCGTTTACACCGCCAGTCATGCCCACTACTGCGGTGGCGTCGGCGGGTTCCCTGAAGGTTCGACCAGCATTACGTCCGACATCCATCACCGTGCCCTCGCGTTCTCGAATTCGGCCGATCGCCGCCTCGCTCCGTGGAACTCGGGGGGTCCGTACGGCGACTTCGCCGGCCAACCGGCTCCGACCCTCCTCGATTGGTACCCCGACCTCGCGGCAGGCTCATTCACAGGCATGACGCAAGCCGCTTTCGACGTGACCGTCGCAAAGGGCTTTGTTCTCTACGCCGGGGAATTCACAAGAGTCAACGGCACTCCCCAACAGGGCCTCGTGCGTTTCGCGCCGCGATCGGTAGCTCCCAACGCGGATGGTCCGCAGCTGCGGAATGCCGATATGAAGCCGCGCACATACAGCTGGGGCGGCACATATGCAAAGGTGCAGTGGGCGACCAACTACGACCGAGACGACGCCTGGCTCACGTACCAGGTCATCCGGGACGGCAATACGATGACGCCGGTCTTCGAGACCACCGTCCTATCCCGCTTCTGGCACCGGAAGGGAGTCTCATTCGTTGACGGTTACCTCACCCCGGGTAAGACATATTCGTACAGAATCCGCACGGTGGACCCGCATGGCAATGTGACGTGGGGCGATCCCGTCGCTTACACCGCGCCCGACTCCTCGACATGGGGGCCTGGTTATTTGACCGACCATGACCGCACGGTTCTTGGGGATCAGCCGGTGTCGTACTGGCCGATGAACGAACCGGGCGACATCGCGCATGACTGGGCGTTCGACAACGACTACATGACGACTCTCCCGACGGTCCGCATCGCCGGTCCGGAGCCCTCCACGTCATCGAAGGCCGTCAACTTCACAGACGGCTCATTTCTAGCGTCAAATCGGTCGGGGAGCGCTCCTCAGGTGTTCTCGTTGGAGTCGTCATTCTCGACGACGTCGACGAACGGGGGACAAATCGTCGGATTCGCTGACTCTCGCACTCCATCGCCGAGCAATGCGCGCGATCGAATCGTCCAAGTCGAGCCGGACGGTCGGGTCAGCTTCTATGTATTCGACGGCTCTGCAGGTCAGATCATACGCTCGGAGCGCAGCTACAACGACGGGTCGTGGCACTCGGTGACGTCGTCGCTGAGCCCGGAGGGGATGGAGCTCTACGTCGACGGAGAGCTCGTGGCCTCCAACGCTGCCGTGACAACTGGCTACAGCTACCCCTCCGGTGGGTTTTGGCACGTGGGAGGGCTAGGTACAGCGACGTCGTCGATGTACACGGGAGCGGTGGACAACGTCGCGCTCTTCGATCGTCGTCTGTCCGCCGCGGAGATTCGCGAACACCACGAGGTCACCCGCACCGTCAAGCCGAATGCCGGCCCGTCCGCCTCGTTTACAGCCGCCGTGCAGGGCCTCGACGTGTCGCTCAACGGGGCGGAGTCGCGTGATTCCGATGGAAAGATCGTCTCGTACGCCTGGTCGTTCGGCGACGGATCCTCGGGAATGGGTACAACGACCTCACACCACTATTCGATAGCGGGCACGTACACCGTCCAGCTCACCGTGACAGATGATCGCGGCGGCACAGCGTCGACGACGCGGCAAGTGGTGGTGGATGCGGGTGCCGAAACGTTGGCGGACGACCGCTTCAATCGGACGACGGTGGACGGATGGGGTGCTGCGACAACCGGTGGGGCGTGGAAACTGACCGGGTCGCGTTCCGGTTTCTCGACAGCCGATTCGTCGGGCCGAATCCGGAATGCTGCCGGGGAGGCGCGCTCAGGGACGCTGCCGGCGGTCAATTCCTCTCGCACTGACTCGAGCGTGTCGTTCCGACTCGATGCACCACCGAGCGGTGGCGGCCAGTACGTTTCCCTAACCGGGCGCCAGGTCGGCTCGGAGTCGTACCTGTCGCGAGTATGGGTGCAGGCGAACGGAGTGCTGCAGCTTCAAGTCCTACGGGGCGGAACGGTACTGTCGACCGTCAACCTCACCGGAGTTCTTTATAAGACGGGTGACGTAGTCAACATGCGCCTCCAAGTGTCGGGAATCGGTGTGACCACCATGGCGGCGAAGGCATGGACCACGGGAACGGAGCCCCTTTCCTGGCAGTTGACCACCAGGGACTCGACCGTCGGGCTCCAAGCCGCCGGTTCCGTCGGGCTTGGACTCTATGTATCGAGTTCCGGTTCCGTGGCCACTGTGTCACTTAGCAAATACCGTGTGATCTCGATTCCTTGAATCAGGCGCTCTTCCGGCCGGTCGTCTCCTCGTCTCTCGAGGCGACGACCGGCCCCTGCCGACGTGCCCTGATTGGGGAGGAGTAGGAGGGCGGACCACAAGGTTGCCGTGCACCCGTATGCGGCCCTTCCACCGCGAGACAGTTGACGCGATTGACCTCGCGTGTCTCGACTTTCGTGCATGTGGAGTCTCGTAGCGAAAGGACTCAGCGTGCCATTCACGGCCTGGATATCGTCTCGGAACGCAGTCGGTCTGCCCGTCGAGGGTGGTCGCGGCGCACGGAGGTGGCGGCCCGTTGTGGCCCTCGTCGCGATGACGGGACTGTTGACGGGCGTGGCGGCGAACGTCGTTCCGGCATTCGCGGCCACGCCGGTGACACAGCTCGACGCCCGCTGGGCTGATGGAACGCCGGACGAACTCGCTTCCGGTGATGTTGCGACGGTGGAATGGCGCATCAATGTGAACGACGCAGAGGAGCCTCCGGAGAACGAACCCGTCGATAACGTCTCCTTCACCGCGACAGTGATGAACGGCGAGTTTTCTGCCGTTCCGGCCGCCTGCCTCACCAAGGATGTTCAGCCGGTCTCGTCGCTCTCGGCCGACGGTTCCACGCTCTTTTGCAACGTCGGTACGAAGCCGATGGGCACAGCGATCGCCGTGCAGACCGTGATCGTCGCGACGGGAACGTCCGGAGAGGACGTAGCGGTGTCTGGATCCACACCCGACGCCACAGCGGAGGTCGATCCCATTCCGATCGTCAGCGTATTCGGGATGGACATCAACTGGGACAGTCCGTCGAACTGGACACAGCAGCCGACGCCTGGTGTCGTCGACCTGGACTTCCAGTGGACGCTCAACCTGCTGCGCGGGAGCGAGCCGGGACCGCAATCGGTTTCCTACACGGTGACTCTGAACGCCAGTACGGGGGCAACCTTGCAAGGCCAGGGCTGTGGCCCCTTCGCCGCGGCCAACGGCTCGGGTCACCCCTGGTCCGGAGGGGCGCACCCCTCCGAGCAGGTAGCGCCCTTCGTGGGTTCGTGCTCGCTCACCCCGACCAGTACGCCGAATGTCTTCACGATGACCTTGACGGGGATCGATTACTCGCTCTCTCAGGTCCCGACCGAGGACTCGTCCGGCTCGCGCCTCCCCGTTGATCGTTCTGCGATCGCGAGCGGCCGCGTCGTCTTCCGGTTGATGACCAGCGTGCCTACCAGCGTCGCTCTCTCCTCGTCCACGCCCACCTACGTCTCAGCGGTGAACGCGACGACACAAGCGATCGACGACTCACAGAACAACTCATCGTCGAAGACGTGGACGCCCAGCGGAACCTGGAACGCGTCCTGGATCCGCTCGAGCACGGGCGCCGGCGGAACGAACTGGGACGACTCCTACCGTGTCGCGCCGCAGACCGAGGTACTGCAGCAGAACGCAAGCTTGCTCCACAACGGTGGCCTCGCGGCAGGTACGTCCATCGGTCAGTGTTCCGTCATCGACACGCGTCACCTCGAGTTCACATCGGCAGACAGCGTGACCTGGTCTGCAGGCAACCCTGTCGTTCCCTTCGAAGCCGCTGCCCTGTCGTACTACGTCGGAACCGACGCGCGTCTCGATCCGGCGTCGTCAAGCTACGATCCTCAGTCGTTCTCCAGCGATTGCTCGATCGATGCCGGAAGCTGGACGTCGACGCTGCCGGCCGATCCGGGTCTCGTGAAGGCGGTGCGTTCCACTTATCGTGTGGACGACGCGTCGGCGAATGATGGCGTCTACCTGCGCGTGCGCGCCGTCATCAAGGCGGATGCGCCCGTGGGAGCCGATGTATGGGCTCTCAACTCCTACAGAGTCGGCAACGCGGCATGGGCCGTCGACTCCACCGCGATCACGCCGACTCCGGGTGCACTGTACTCGAGCACGACACCGAGCCGAGATATCCTCCGTATCATCAACGTCTCGCCGCATGTCGAGAAGTCCGTCGACCGCTCGCAAGTGCTCGTCGGAGAAAACGCGGTCTTCTCGATCAACTACTCAGCGAATGGCGGCACTGCCGCGCCCGAGACCGTCGACGGCTTCGGACTCCGCGACGTGCTTCCGCCGGGAATGACTTATGTTCCGGGCTCCGCGACGCCCGAACCCACGCTGACGACGACCGCCGACGGGCAACAGGTGTTGACATGGACCTTCGACGATGTCGCCACGAACGTCGTTCACTCCCAGACCTACCAGGCTCGCGCTGAGGCCGGGGTCGAGCCCGGTGCCGCCCTGACCAACGTGGTGGTCGCTTCACTCGACGGCCGTTCGTCCGCGCCGACGTCGGCCTCGGTCGCCGTCGTGGCCGCGGGGTACACGACCATCGTGAAGACTGCCGACAAGCCGTTCATCCCAAATATCGACGGCGATGGGACCGGTTCCGGATCATGGACGGTGACGGTCGCTTCCCGGGATACATCTCCTCAGGGCTTCACCGATGTCATCGACGTTCTTCCGTATACCGGGGACGGTCGCGGGACCGACTTCTCGGGAGACTACTCCCTGACCGCGATCAACGCCCCAGGAGCGACGGTCTACTACACGACCGCCGATCCGGTCACTCTGAGCGATGATCCGGCGCATGGCACGAACGGAGCCGCGGGAGATCCGACGGGTAACACGGTGGGGTGGTCGACGACGTTCACGCCGAACGCCACGGCCGTGCGTGTGATCGGCCCGCGGCTGGCCCCGGGTGCGACGCAGCAGTTCCAGATCGAGATATCGACCGACGGTGTGGAGGGCGGAGACGTTCTGGTCAATCGCGCCCAGGCTCGCGCAGAACACACCGAACTCGTGATGAGGACATCGGCTCCCATCACGGTGGCGAACTACTACTCGGCGTCGCTCAAGAAATACGTGCAGAATGCTGACGGTGAATGGCACGACGCCAACGATGTGACGGACTACCCGAGCTATCGTCCAGGCGACACGGTGCCCTACCGCATCGTGATCGAGAACACAGGGCAGGGGACGCTGACCGACCTCGAGATCACTGACGACCTGTTCCCGGAGGGGTCCTTCACGGTGGCGGAACTCGTCCCCGGTGAGGAGGAGGTGCACGAATTCGAGATCGTCCTCGAGGACGGCGGGCTGGATACCGTCGTCAACACGGCGTGCGGTAGTGCGGCGATCCCGGATGACTCGGGCGTCGCCCCGACGATCAATTGCGACCCGGCGGGTCTCGAGGTGGAAGGCGACCCGACGCACACCAAGTCGCTCGTCTCCGCTACACCGATCGGCAACGGTCAGTGGGAGCTCGTGTACGGCCTCGACGTGTCCAACACGTCGACGGCGTCCACGTCGTACTCGCTCGACGACGCCCTCCACTTCACCGGCCAGGCCGACATCGTCTCGGCGGAGGTCACATCGGCTCCCGATGGCGTGACATTGGCGGATCCCGCCTGGGACGGCCGCGGCGAGACACGGATCGCGACGGATGTTCAGCTCGCGGGAACGGACGACGCGGGCTACGCCCCGCACGAGTACGTCCTCACGGTCATCGCGACCGTGCCGCTCCAACTCGAGAACGCCGGCGGCTCCCCAGACCCCACGGCGTGTGGGCCCGACGGAGGTGACAGCGACACGGCCTTCAACAACACGTCGGCGCTGACCGACGCGGCCGGCGAGGTCGAGGAGGACCAGGCGTGCGCGCCGATCCCGTCGATCGACATCGTGAAGGTCGTGTCCGACGGGCCGACGCCGAACGGTGACGGCACGTGGACGGTTCTCTACGACCTCGTCGTGACGAACGACGGGGCCGGTTCGGGCAGCTACGACCTGACCGACACCATGAACATCGACGGCGACATCGTCGTCGAATCCGCAGAGGTCGTCTCGGCGCCCGACGGCGTCGACACCTCCGACACCTGGACGGGCGACGGCACGGCCGGCTCGCCGGAGAACGTCATCACGACGGGTATCGTGCTCGCTGCTGGTGGCACGCACACCTACGGGGTCCAGGTCGTCATCTCGCTCGACGGCGCTGATGGCGCTCCCGTTGCAACGGAGTGCCAGACGGGTGGCCCCGGCGGGTTGTCGAATACGGCCGGCGTCGGACACAACGGTCTCGAGGACTCCGACGATGCATGCATCACGGTCGGTTCCGTGACGGTCGAGAAGACGATCAGCGACGGTCCGACGCCGAACGGCGATGGTTCGTGGTCGATCACGTACCACATCCTCGCGGAGAACCTCGGCGCGGCCGAGGCCGAGTACGAGGTGTCCGACCGACTCGAGTACGGCGAGGGCATCGACATCACCGACGCCACGGTGTCGGCGCCGAACGGAGTCATGCCGGAGTCATCGTGGACGGGCCTCGGCGCCGACGGTGCGGACGAGAATGTGATCGCCTCGGGTGTGACGCTCGCGGCAGGTGCCACACACCTCTACCAGGTCGTGGTCACCTTCGAGCTGGCCGACGACGTGGACCCGAGCGCGCTCGAGTGCCAGCCGGGATCGGCGGGTGGTCTCGCCAACTCGACGTCGGTGGTCCACAACGGCATCGAGGCTGACGACAGCGTGTGCGCGAGCGTGCCGCTGATCGAGTTCACGAAGGAGATCGCGGACGGGCCGACACCCAACGGCGACGGCACTTGGACGATCACCTACGACCTGGGCGCGGTGAACGTCGGAGGTGCCCCGGGCGACTACGATCTCACTGACCGCCTCCAGTACGGCGACGGAATCGTGATCGAGTCCGCGGATGTCGTGTCCACGCCGCAGGGCGTCGCCGATCCATCCGGATGGACGGGTCAGGGTGCTGAGGGTGCCGACGTGAACGTGGTCGCTGAAGGCGAATCCCTCGACGCGGGGGAGACGCACACCTATCAGGTCGCGGTGGTCGTGTCTCTCGACCTCGACGTCGTGACGCCCGTCGACCTCGCGTGCGCGCCGGACGGAGAGCCCGGCAGTGGTCTCTTCAACGCCGCTCAGCTCACGCACAACGGTGAGTCGATCGACGACGAGGCCTGCGCGCCGCTGCCGCTCATCGACATCGTGAAGTCGCTGTCCGGTGCGGTGACGCCGGTTGACGGTCAGGATGGTGTCTACGACGCCACGTACGAGATCACGGTCACGAACCGTGGCCCGGGCGCAGGTCAGTACGACCTCGACGACGAGTTGTCCGTCGGCGAGGGCGTCGATGTCGTGGGAATCCAGGACGTCACGACCGACGCTCCGAACTCTGTCGGCATCAACCCCGGCTTCGACGGTGTCGACGACATCCGGATCGTGACGGCGCAGCCCGTAGCAGCGGCGGCCGGAGCGCCCGTGGTCCACACCTACACCGTCGTGGTGCGCTACGCGGTGAACCTGTCGGGAATCGAGGTTCCCGCGGGCGATGCGTGCACCGATGGTGACGGCGAGGCCCTGCCCGGAACCCTCTCCAACGACGCGACTGTCGTTTGGAACGGCATCGAGGACTCGGACGACGAGTGCGTGCGCCCCGGGCAGCCGACGCTCGACAAAGCGATCGTCTCGGCGACTCCGATCGGCGACGGGCAGTGGGAGGTCGTGTACGACCTGACGGTGGGCAACACCGGAACGGAAGCGACGAGCTATGACCTCGACGACCGCTTCCGGTTCGCTCCTGCGATCGGTGTCGACAGTGCGACCGTCACGGGCCCTGGCGGTGTGGAGATCGACGACGCGTTCGACGGTGCGGGCAACACCCGCATCGCGACGGATGTAACGATCGCCGGGCTCGACGACGAGGGATACGCACCGCACGTCTACCGGGTGACGGTGGTCGCCGACGTGCCGCTGGATCTGCCCGACACGGAGGAGGATGGCACCGGTGCCCCCGGCTGCACGCTTCCTGGGGGATCGAACACCCTCGAGCAGGGCCTCAACAACGTCGCGACGTTGACGGATGAGAACGGCAATGAGGTCACGGACACGGACTGCGCGTCCGTTCCGGAGATCGGCATCGACAAGTCCGTCCTCGGGAAGCCCACCCGCGCCGACAACGGCGACTGGACGGTGCGGTACGAGATCGTGGTCTCGAACGCTGGAGCGGCGACGGGTGAGTACACGCTCGCCGATCGTCTCCGCTTCGGTGCCGGGATCAAGGTCGAGGATGCCGCAGTCACGGCCGCGCCCGAGGGCGTAACGGTCTCGGATTCCTGGACTGGAGAGGGCGCAGAAGGTGACCAGGTGAACGTCATCAGTACCGATGTGCGCCTCGCGGCCGGGGAGAACCACACCTACCGCGTGCAGGTGACCGCGTCGATCGACGTGGGCGCCACCGATGGGACGACCTTCGCGTGCCCCGAGCCGGGCACGGATGGCCGGGGAGGGTTCGCGAACACCGCGGGTGTCGGGCATAACGGTCTCGCGGCGGACGACGAGGCGTGCGTGCCGCCTACGGCATCGTCGGATGTCCCACCATTGGCGATCACGGGAACGGACGTGATGCGGCTGCTCGGCGCCGCAGCGATCCTCCTCGTCGTAGGCCTGATTGTGACCGTCATGGCGCGCCGCCGTATCGAGGCGTAGTGAGCTGGAACGATGGCCCGGCCCCGGGAGGGGCCGGGCCATCGGCCCGTCAACACGGCGTGAACATCGAACGAGTCCGCGAAGGAATCCGAGGGCCTGATTGATGGGGCCCGTTCGCTTCGTCCGCATACATGTCGATCGCTGGGGGTTACCGTGGCACCGGATTCGCCGTTCTCTCATACCGACGCAACCCGGATCGATCGAGATCTCGAGGACCGCAAGCGGCTGGTGACGCGCGCGATGCTCAGGGCCGGAGCCGTCGCCGGATTTCTCGTCGGCGGTTTGCACTTCCTCTCCTGGACGACGCGAACGGCGGGGACCGGAAGCCCGAAACTCATCGTCGAACCGATCGAGGGGTCCGCACTCTTCTCTGTCTATGCGCTCCTCATCGGGATCGTGGTCACGATCCAGTTCGGCGTGCGTTCCGAGTCGTCGGTTTCTCAGAGGATCAGGGTTCGAATCGCGGCTTCTCGCGATGTGCTGGCCCGGTCGGCCGACGCGACGGCGCTCGCTTCGCTCGCCCTCGGTTGGCTGGTCTTGACGCAAGCGGCTCAGGACCCGCGTGAAATCCGCGTCTTCCACGATGTCATGCCGGTGATCGTCAGTGTGGGACTCGCGTGGGCGAGCATCGACGCATCAACACTGGCCTCCCCCTTCGGGGATCCGAACCTCACACGAGCAC